>JBELMB010000318.1:0-3002 GCA_042088665.1 Sagittula sp. | reverse complement strand
GATGGCCCTCAGCGCAGTCAGATAGTGTCTCACGCCGGGGCCTCGCTTGGTGCCGAGCGGCCCGGGTGTTCCGGGTGCTCTGGCTGTTCGGGGGCGGTGAATGCGAGGAACGTCTCGGTCAGGGGGCGGTCACCGGTGATCTCATGGGCAATCCCGTCGGCCCGGATCTTGCCTTGGTGCAGGATCACCAGCCGGTCGTCAGGCTGGACCTCATCGGTCAGATGGGTGGCCCAGAGCACGGTCAACCCGCTGTCTTTCGCCAGTTGGTGCACATGATCAGTGATCGCCCTGCGGCTTGCCGCGTCCAGCCCCACGGTCGGCTCGTCCAGCAACAGAACCTTTGGCTGGTGCAACAGCGCCCGCGCGATTTCGGTGCGCCGACGGTGGCCGCCGTTCAGGGCACGCACCTGTTCATGCGCGCGCTCCGCCATGGAAAGCTGGTCCAGCACATGGCCGATGCGCTGCTCTGCCAAGCGCCGGCCCAGCCCTTGCAGGGCCGCGAAATAGGCAAGGTTGCGGTGCACCGTCAGATCGAGGTCCAGCGTCGGTTGCTGGAACACCACGCCCATCGCTGCCAGCGCCGCCAGAGGGGATCGGCCAAGCGCCTTGCCGGCGATCTCGATCTCGCCGTCGGGGCTCGTGAAAAGCCGCGTCAGCAGTGCAAAAAGCGTGCTCTTGCCCGCGCCGTTCGGCCCCAGCAGCGCGCAGAACGCCCCCGGGGCCACGTCGAAGGACACCCCGTCCAAAGCCTGTCTTGCGCCATAGGCATAAGACAGGTTGCTGACGCTCAGGCCGCTCACTTGATGGTGATTTCGACGCGCTGTGTCTCGCCGTCCGATCCGGGGATCTTCATGTAGTAGCTTCCCGGCTTGATGGCGAGAAAGCCGATTTCCATCGTGCCCGCCTCATCGAACTCCACGGAATCAAGCCCGAGGGGGCGGATCTCCAGCCCTTCGATCACGATCTCGTCGATCCAGATCGCGCGAAAGAATTCCGGTCCGACAAGCGCCAACTCCTGGCTGCCATCGGCCTCGATCTCGAACTCGTAATAGGTGCCGGATTGCAGCTCCCAGGGGGCTTCGGAAATCGGCATCCCGGCAGACAGGATGATCGGCGGCAGGTCCGCCTTGTTGCGCGCCGACAGGATGCCGGCAAGGCCGAACTTGTTGTCGTCGCCATCGTCATCGGCCAGCGCCGCAAAGGGCAGGGCGACGCAGGCAAGAGCCGCCGCAAGGCTACGCATCGAAGTCATGAAAAGATCCTTTCCATCGGTGTCAGTATACCAGAGGTCATATCTGACCCGTCTCAAAAACTGTCGTGGCCGGTTGTTTCCGGCCCATCTCCTTGGCCCACCTCCTTGACCTGCCGTTCTCGCGCGATGTGGGCGGCGTCTTTGGCGGGACATCAGGCGGGGACCACCCCCAAAAGTCACCTGTCTCGACGGCCTGTGGCGCGGGGTTGACCCCGCGCACCTTGGCCGGGTCACGGGCGCAGCGCGGCCCCCCATGGGAAGCGGCCCACTTTGATGGACTTGATCGCCTCACGCTTTGCCACATCGATCACGGTCACATCGCCGGACACGCCATTGGTGGTGAACAACAGCGATTTGTCGGCGTTGAAATCCATGTGCCAGACGCGACGGCCCACAAGGATGTAGTCCTCGACTTCATAGGTCCGGGCGTTGACCACCGCGATGTGGTTCGACGGGCCCAAGGCGACAAATGCGGTGTCCTCGTCATCCGTGAACTCGAACCCCACCGGCTGCACGCGGTCCGGATGCACGCCTCTGACTTCGAACTCGATCTTGGCCTTTTCGGTCTTGGTCTCGACGTCAAAGATGCTGAGCGTCCCGCCAATCTCGGCCGACACCCAAAGTTCGCTGCCTTCGGCGGTGAACTCTGCATGGCGCGGACGCGAGTCGACCAGCGTATTGGCCACCAGCTCCTGTGTCTGCGTGTCGATCCAATGCGCCATGTTTGTCGTCTCGGAGGTGGTGATGGCGTATTTCCCGTCCGGCGACACCGCCATGCCTTCGGGCTCGATGCCCACGTCGATCTGCGCCACCACTTTCCGCGTGACCGTATCGACCACGGTGGTGATCGCATCGTCCTCATTGGCAATGTAGAGGTGCCGGTTGTCCGGATGCAGCACGAACTGTTCGGGGTCTTCGCCAGAGGGCAGGTCATGCAGGATTTCGCCGGTCTCCGGGTCCATCACCTGCACCGTGTCGCTGTCCGATGCACAGATGTAGAGGACCGAATAGTCCTTGGAAAACGTGATGCCGCGCGGGCGTTCCCCGGTGGGAATGGTGCGCACCACCTCAAGCGTGGCCACGTCGATCACGCTGAGCGTGTCGTCCTTCTCGTTCGAGATCCAGATCTCTTCTGCCGCGGCTCCCTGTGCCAGGCCCAGGCACAGGGATAGGGACAGGGCAGTGGCAAGGACGGTTGTGGTCAAGACGCGCATGTCACTCTCCAAACGCAGTGCAAGTGGTTTCGGGCCGGTCCTGACCCAAAGTGTCGAGTTCGCTCACGGGGTGCAAAAACCCCTCAAGCGGTGCCATGGCGACCATGGCTCTGGAATGAACCAGCGCAATGGGCTGGCGCAACTGGCCGTTCCAGTCGCGGAACGACAGTGGCCGTCCCTTGAAACCCGCCAGCTCGAACTCCGAACCAAGGATATAATCCCGCAAGGCAGCCACATCGCCCCGGTTGGTGCGGGTCACGGCCTCGCCAAGGGCGCGCATCGCGGCCCATGCCGCATAGTCACGCGCGCCCATGGGCCGTTGCGCCGTTTTCTCGAACCGAGACTGCAGCTGCGCCGCGCCCCATTGTTCCACCACGCCCGACCACGCGGTCGGGCTCAGCCCCTCGGACCCGGCGATGGGCCGCGGATCCCATGTGTTGTAGGCAATGTAGCGGCCGAAATCATGGAGTTCATCCGCGATCAGGAGAACGTCATGATCCGGCAGTTCCTGCGTGAACAGCGGCACTTCCTGACTG
>JBELMB010000111.1:0-17446 GCA_042088665.1 Sagittula sp. | reverse complement strand
TCTGTGCGCGGTAGCGCGCAACTGAGATCTGTGCGCGGTAGCGCGCAACTGGATCTGGTCAGATCGGCAAGGCCCGTCAAATCGGTTGGTCAGGGTCCGGAGCAGACCCGAAGTGATCCCGCAAAAAAGCCGGACGGCATCATTCCAAAGCCCAACGGTGCAAGCCGCAGCACCACACCGCAGCGCCACCGGAACCGGCAGCCAGGGATCAGCCGCGGCCCAGCTTGGCAGCCCGTGCCGCCCGCAATTGCGCGAAATCATCCCCGGCGTGATAGGACGAACGGGTCAAGGGCGTGGCTGATACCATCAGAAATCCCTTGCCATAGGCCGCTTTCTCGTAGCTCGCGAACTCTTCCGGCGTGACAAAGCGATCCACGTGATGGTGTTTTGGAGTCGGTTGCAGGTATTGGCCCACGGTCAGGAAATCCACATCCGCCGCGCGCATGTCATCCATCACCTGCCCCACGGACTGGCGATCTTCGCCAAGGCCCACCATGATCCCCGACTTCGTGAAGATCGCAGGATCCAGTTCCTTCACCCGCTGCAGCAAGCGCAGGGAATGAAAGTACCGCGCCCCGGGTCGCACTTCGGGGTAGAGGCCCGGCACGGTCTCAAGATTGTGGTTGAACACATCCGGTTTCGCCGCAACCACCATTTCCAGCGCGTCGGGACCGCATTTCAGGAAATCCGGTGTCAGGATCTCGATCGTGGTGCCGGGAGAGCGGTGCCGCACAGCACGGATCGTCTGGGCAAAATGCTCTGCCCCGCCATCCTTCAGATCATCCCGATCGACCGAAGTGATCACCACGTGGTTCAGCCCCAGTTTCTGGACGCCATCCGCCACCCGGCCCGGTTCGAACACATCCAGCGCGTCAGGGCGCCCCGTGGCCACGTTGCAAAACGTACAGCCCCGGGTGCAGATCTCGCCCATGATCATCATGGTCGCGTGCCCCTGGTTCCAGCATTCTCCGGCATTGGGGCAGCCGGCCTCTTCGCACACCGTGACCAGCTTGTGCTCTCGCATGATGCGCTTGGTGTCGTTGTAGCCTTTTCCGCCAGGCGCCTTGACGCGGATCCAGTCGGGCTTTTTCGGCTGAGCCTTGTCGGGGCGGTGCGCCTTTTCGGGATGCCGGTCTGCGGGCAGCTTGAGGTCACGCACGGTTTTTTCCCCTCTATCGTATTCGGTTACATGGTTAATACGGAGGAGCAGGGGGTGTTTCCAGTACAAGCTTGTCGCGGTGCGCCGCGCAAGATCCCCAGTCGTAACCAGTCCCCCCTGCACTTTCATCCCGTTTATCAGTGGCTTGACGCAAGACGCTCATGCAATTTTCGGGGTGATGTTCTGCAACGGCTGCGGCGACGGGTTGCAGGGGTTGCAAGGCTCAAGGGCGTTTTCAACGCCCCGTCTGCATGCCAAAGGCGCACATGGACCTGTTGCAGACCATTTTGCAGGCGACTCCTTCCCCAAGTATGGCTTGGGGTAGATGGTGGCTCAGGCATGCCGAGCAGGGCGCGGCAAGACATGGCAAACCGACCGCCATAGCGACACCTTTGCGCTACCCAACCACATAAGACCGGCAAGGCGCGGAGGGGGCGGCGGCACGCGACCGTGGGCCGCTTTGGCCACCAAGGCGTCGGACCCAAACAGACCAACGGGCCCTGACAACAGCATGGCCAATGGCAGGTCCCGGCGGACGGACACCAAATACCGTCAGCGGACAACGACCGGGCTCCTCCCCGCGAGGCTCAGCCCAGCAGGTCACCCCCCGACCGGCCGCGTTCTTCGTAGTGGCGACGCAGCCGCTGCAAGGCGATCCGCAAGACGATCTTGCCCGAACGCGCCGACCAGCCAAGCCGCTTTTCCGCGGTCTCCAGCCCCTCGAGATAACAGCAGCACCGCAGCGCCACGTCCCCGAGGCCCGGTCCAAGATCGCGCAAAGCCGCCTTCAGGCGTTCCGCCGCGGCCTCGGATCCCCCCCCGCCACCGTCGGTGTGAGAGGTCGAAACCCCGGCGGTCAGGAACTGGTCCCAGTTCTGCGTCGTGCGCGGTCCCATCTGGGCCAGTTCGAAATCTTCGCGCAGACGCTCACCCGCGGCCACCAGCACATCCGTCAGGAAGGGCTCGCCGTCCTTGTCGCGCCTGCGCCCAAGCGCGGTCAGCGGGCTTTCCGCCAGCATGTAGCGCCCTTTGCGCACGCGCGGGTCACGCTCGACCTCGTCGAGAGCGATCTCCGCCTCCCGTCCGCTGTCAAAGCCCGCCTGCGCTTCGGCAAAGCCCCGCACGCGATTCTCTTGCTCGGCGACCAGACGGTTGAGCGCAGTGCGCCCCCCCGCCGTGATCCGGTAACGCGAGATGCGCGCCGGTTGGTCACAGGCAATCCAGTCCTTCAGCGCCATGGCCTGAGCGATGGCAACGTCGACCACGGCAGTGCGGGCCGAGCCCCCATCGCCGGTGTCGCGCACCACCACCGCCTTGTCCATTTCGGCGGCGACAGCCAGAACCGCCCCGCTTTCACAGAGGCGACGTAGAACCCTGCGCGCCTCGCGCGCCAGGGTGGTCTCGTCCGGCGGAGCCGGCGTATTCACGGCAGCAGTCATCGGATCCTTGTCCTTTCTGGTCCATTCTGCCGGCGCCCCCGCACCAGCTGCCCCCAGGTTGCACAAAGCTGCATCGACTAGAGGATCTTCCCTGCGCGTTTCAATCCGCCGCACCTGCCGCAAAACGGTCGAGGCATGACACCCCGCCGCCCGCGCCAGAGAGCGGATCGACTGTCCCTGTTCGACATGCGCTAGATAAACGAGCACCGCTTCCGGCACCCATTCCGGCACGCGTCCGACAAGTTTGTCTGACGCCGCACTCATCATTTGCACTGTCCATTCCAGGGTGGGTTTTGCACAGAGTTATCCCCAATGGCCTATCTGCAACCTTGACGTGTGTTGGTTACTGCAAGGTTAACAGAACACTTCAAATACCACCTTTCCTAACAATCTATAATCAAACCTAAATCCCTCGGACGCAGCGTTCGCCGGTCACGCAACACCCGCATAGAGTGTGTTCTTCTCATTGCACCGGATTGACACCGGCCCTGTCAGAAGGAGGCTCGACATGAAAGACGTACTTGGCATTCTGAACGATCTGCGCCGCCCGCGCCTGCTGATCCGCGCCGCGCGCATCGGCGTGCAGGACTATCGCCGCGCGCCCCATCTCAACCGCGTCCTCGGGTTCGGCAACCCGCCGCGCTCCGGGGCTGCCTTGATGCAACTCATGGAAATCGAAGCGGAACTCGACAGTCAGCGCCGCCGCGAGGACGCCGCCTATTCTGTCAGTCGGCATGTGGATGTGCTCACCGCGATGATGGGCGAGGCCCGGTTGATGCGCGCGACCCAGATCTGACACCGCGGGCGCAATGCCCCGGTGACAAACCATGAGACGGCAACACGGCGCGTCAGCGCCGCGGCCGCAAGGGGCTTACGTTAGGTAAAGCTGTCTGGCATCGAGGCCTTCTTTTGCGCGACGTAAGACACCAGCGCCTCTTCGACCGCCGGGTCGATTGCGGGCTTCTGATAGGTGTCCAGAAGCCGCTCCATCCGCGCCCGCGCCAAGGTGACGGTGTCCCGACCGCCTTCCTCTGACCAGGTCTCAAATGGTTTATAATCAAGGACTTCTGAGCGCCAGAAGGCATCCTTGAAATGCTTCTGCGTGTGTGCGCAGCCCAGGTAGTGCCCACCGGGACCAACCTCGCGGATGGCATCCATGGCCTGCGCCTCTTCGTCGACATTGACGCCACGGGCGAGGTGATGCAACGCCCCCAACTGGTCTGCATCCATGACGAACTTTTCGAAAGACGACACCAGACCGCCCTCCAGCCAGCCGCAGGCGTGCAACATGAAGTTCACGCCTGCCTGAAGGCCCACGTTGAGCGAATTCGCAGTCTCATAGGCGGCCTGCGCATCGGGCAGCTTGGATCCGCAGAACGACCCCGAAGACCGGTACGGCAGCCCCAGCCGACGGGCCAGCTGTCCCGCGCCATAGGTGATATGCGCGGCCTCCGGCGTGCCGAAGGTGGGCGCGCCTGAGTTCATGTCGATAGAGGTCACGAAGGCTCCGAAAATGACCGGCGCGCCGGGCCGGATCAACTGGCTGTAAGCCACGCCCGCCAGCACTTCGGCCAGCACCTGGGTCAGTGTCCCGGCAACCGAGACGGGCGCCATCGCACCGCCCACGATGAAGGGCGAAATGATGCTCGCCTGCCCCGCCTCGGCGTAGATCTCCAGCGCGCCCATCATCACATCGTCAAAGGTCAACGGAGAGTTGATATTGATCAGCGAGGTCATAACGGTGTTTTCGGAAACAAACTGTTTCCCGAACAAAACCTCGCACATTTCCACAGAATCACGTGCGCGACTCGGTTCGGTGACAGATCCCATGAATGGTTTGTCTGTCAGGGTCATGTGAGCCAGCAGCATGTCGAGATGCCGCTTGTTCACCGGCACATCGGTCGGCTCACAGACGGTGCCGCCGGAATGGTGCAGCCATTTGGACATGTAGCCCAGCTTCACGAAGGTCCGGAAGTCTTCCATCGTGGCGTAGCGGCGCCCGCCCTCGAGGTCGCGCACGAAGGGCGGGCCATAGACCGGTGCCAGCACAAGGTTGCGCCCGCCGATTTCCACGTTGCGCGCCGGGTTCCGCGCATGCTGGGTAAAGGTGCCGGGCGCGGTCTTGATAAGGCTGCGGGCCAAGCCCTTGGGCAGGCGCACGCGCTCGCCCTGCACATCGGCGCCGGCATCGCGCCAACGCGCGAGTGCGCCCGGGTTGTTGACGAAGTTCACGCCGATCTCTTCGAGGACCGTCTCGGCGTTGGCCTCGATGATCTCGAGCGCCTCTTCGTTCAGCACTTCGAAGTTGGGGATGTTGCGTTCGATGTATTTCGCCGTTTCCACCGAGATCGCGGTCCGCTCTGCACGTCGTGCCGCGCCGCCACCACCCCGGGTCCGTTTGCGTGTCGCCACTTCTGCCATCTCGTCGCCCTCGCTTCTCGCGGCGCACACCGCGCCTCTGCGGTCGCCGACCGCACCGTTCCCATGCTTCTATCCTGTCCCTGCGAGGGGCCTTGGTGCGTTTCCGGCGCATGGGACGAAAAACCGACATCCCGAAGCAAGCAGTCCGCCCAGTGCACGATGCCTTCCGGGAACAGGCCTCCCGCAGCCCTTGTGCAAGACGCGGCGGTCTGACCTGCCGCGGATGGGGCCCGTATCGGCGCAAGGCCTTCTAACCCGCTGGCGGGTGCACAAGTGGTTCGACGCGCGGTGCATCCATGCCGGATCAACCGGGCCGCTTCACAAGGGCCGGATCACAGGGGGCCGGATCACAGGGGGCCGGATCACAGGGGGCCGGATCAATCGGTCCATCCTGCAGGACGAAACAGGACCACCCGGCCCGTCGTTGCCGTGCTGCCCTGCGCGCCACCACTTGCGTCCACCAATATGTCAGCGCGCCGCGTCAGCCCGCTGGCTCAGCCCAATGCGTGAACTCACTGGGCCAGCCCAAGGCGAACGCACAGGGCCAGCCAACCGCACCGAGCCTGCGCGTCAGATCTGCGCGTCAGGTCTGCGCCCCATCGGTGATTGGCATGAACCGCTCCACCGCCGCAGTGACCACCACCGATGCCCCGCTGGCCAGTCCGCCCTCGACCACAGTCACCGCGCATCCGCTGTCCCCCAGCGCGGCCACCAGCGGCGCGGGGTCCAGTGCGACGGCCCCCGGCACGCCCAGCGTCAGGCGCATCTCTGCCGTATCCTGCGACACATGCACCACCGTCCGGTTCTGCGCATCCGCCACCGCGCGGCCTGCTGCAGCCTGCACATCGCCGCCTGCGTCCAGCCCCATGCCCATCTGCAGAATCAACCGTTCCATGCTCATGCGCCCGTCTCCCCGGTTTGGCTGGCATCAAGGAATTGCACGGTGATCGACACATTGGCCATCACGGCGCCCTGCCCTGCTCCGCTGGGATGCGGCAGGTCCAGCCCGCCTTTCACCACCGTGATCTCTGCCGTGCCATATGGGAACACCGCCGCCAGCGCATCGGTGTCCACCTCGTCCGGCGCCTGCACGCCAACCCGAACGTCGAGACGCATGTCTTCTTTCGTGTAGCCAAAGACTTCTGCTGCCCGGATCGATTGCTTCCACAAGGCATCGCGCAGCGCCCGTTCCGCTGCGGCAGTGTAACTTCCGCTGCGCAACGCCGTGCCCAATCCGAATTCTGTCAAAACCTGCACAGGTCCCCTCCCCAAATCTTGATGTTTCCGCGCCTCCTGCCTACAGGGAGGCATGACAAAATCCCAGCATGACCGCCTTCTGATCATCGACTTCGGCAGCCAGGTGACGCAGCTGATCGCGCGCCGCCTGCGAGAGTTCAACACGTATTGCGAAATACACCCCTACCAAAAGGTCACCCAGGCCTTTCTGGAGGATTTCGCGCCCAAGGCCGTGATCTTCTCCGGCGGGCCGGATTCGGTGACCCGCGACGGCAGCCCACGACCGCCGCGCGCCGTCTACGACCTCGGCGTGCCGATTCTCGGGATCTGCTACGGCCAGCAGGTCATGATGCAGGACCTCGGCGGCGAAGTCATCGCCGGAGAAGGCACCGCAGAATTTGGCCGCGCCTATGTCACGCCCGCACAGACCGATCTCGACCTGCTCGACGGCTGGTTCGCCGATGACAGCCAGCGCGAACAGGTCTGGATGAGCCACGGCGATCACGTCTCGCGCCTTGCTCCCGGGTTCGAAGTGTTTGCAACATCGCCCGGCGCGCCCTTCGCCGTGACCGCAGACCCGGCGCGACGCTTCTTCGCCGTGCAGTTCCACCCGGAGGTCCACCACACCCCCGCCGGCAAGACGCTGTACCGCAACTTCCTGCGCGCGGCGGGTTTCACCGGCGACTGGACCATGGGCGCCTACCGCGAAGAGGCGATCGCAAAGATCCGCGCACAGGTTGGCGACAGATCGGTGATCTGCGGTCTGTCGGGCGGCGTCGACAGCTCTGTCGCCGCGGTGCTGATCCACGAGGCTATTGGCGACCAGCTGACCTGCGTCTTTGTCGATCACGGCCTGCTGCGCCAGAACGAGGCCGACGAGGTCGTCGCCATGTTCCGCGACACCTACAACATCCCCCTGATCCATGCCGAGGAGGCCGATCTGTTTCTGGGCGAACTCGAAGGCGTCTCTGACCCGGAGGTCAAGCGAAAGACCATCGGCAGGCTCTTCATCGACGTCTTCCAGAAACATGCCAATGCGATCGAGGGGGCAGAATTCCTCGCCCAGGGCACGCTGTACCCGGATGTCATCGAGAGTGTGTCCTTCACAGGTGGCCCTTCCGTCACCATCAAGTCCCACCACAACGTTGGCGGTCTGCCGGAAAAGATGGGGCTGAAGCTGGTCGAGCCATTGCGCGAGCTTTTCAAGGACGAAGTGCGGGCGCTGGGGCATGAGCTTGGCCTGCCCGCCAGTTTCATCGGCCGTCACCCCTTTCCCGGGCCGGGTCTGGCGATTCGCTGCCCCGGCGAGATCACCCGCGACAAGCTTGAGATCCTGCGCAAGGCAGATGCCGTCTACATTGACCAGATCCGCAAGCACGGTCTCTATGACGAGATCTGGCAGGCTTTCGTGGCGCTTCTGCCCGTGCGCACCGTTGGCGTGATGGGGGACGGACGCACCTATGATTATGCCTGTGCGCTGCGCGCCGTGACCAGCGTCGACGGGATGACGGCGGATTACTACCCGTTCACCCATGATTTCCTCGGCGAAACCGCGACCCGGATCATCAACGAGGTCAAAGGCATCAACCGCGTGACCTATGACATCACGTCGAAACCGCCGGGCACCATCGAGTGGGAATGACCAAGGCCCGCGCGACAGTCCCGGGATCGGTACGGGTTTCGGGACCGGACCTGATGGGAACGCCTGTCCCCGCCGGGATCGGCTCTGGCGCTTGCCCGGGGTCTTGACATGCGCCGCAGTCTGATACGCCTTTTGGCGGGCTACGTCGCGCTGTGCACTGCGCTGACCTTGGCCGCCTTCCTCGTGCCAGCCTGCGCCACATGGGACGCGCCGCGGCACACCGCCGTGGTGCTGGGGGCCAGCGGCGGCAGTCCCGATGCCCTTGGCGCGGACAGCGCCGCGCGTGTGCGCGCCGCCGTGGATCTCTACGACCGGGGCGTGGTCAAGCGATTGCATATGACCGGCACAGGCGAGGATCCGGCGCTCTCTGCCGGGGAAAACATGGCCCGCCTTGCCGCGGATATGGGCGTGCCCGAGGCGCAGATCACATGGGAGGGGACATCCCGCTCCACCTTGGAAAACGCGCTGCTGTCGAAACCGGCGCTGGCCGCGGCCCCCACGTTGCTGGTGGTGACCGAACCCTTTCACACCCTGCGCGGCGCCGCCTCGCTGGCTTGGGCCGGGCGTCCGGCCGCGGTCTGCGCGAGCGAGGATTATTCCTTTGGAACAACACGCTGGGCCGTTGCCTTCACACGTGAAATTGCCGCTTGGGGGCTGAATATCGCGCGCGGATCGGCCTATTCTGCTGCGCGTGCTCTGGGCGTGCAAGACAGCCTGCCCGAGGGGTTCCTGTACTGATCACGGCGCCGATCATCGCGCTAGTCACGGCGCTGGTCACGGCGCTGCAAACGTCGCCGGACCACCTCTCAGGTCCAGACCAGCCAGCGCGAACCCCAAATCTGCTCATGAAAAACATGCAGATTATGCGTTTGCTTCAACTTGGCCCCCGTGAGACACCCGCCAAAGATCAAAACGGCAGGAGTCCGATGAGCAATCTCCTTTCCCGCCTGCTGGCGGAGCGTGACTGGCTATTGGCCGATGGGGCCACCGGCACCAACCTGTTTAACATGGGCCTGCAATCCGGCGATGCGCCGGAGTTCTGGAACGAGACCGAAACCGACAAGATCCGCAGGCTGTACAGCGGCGCGGTGGAGGCGGGATCTGATCTGTTTCTGACCAACTCCTTTGGCGCCAATGCGTCGCGGTTGAAACTGCACGACGCAGGTCACCGGGCCTACGCCCTGTCCAAGATGGCCGCGGAACTGGGACGCGACGTGGCGGATGCCGCCGGGCGTGATGTCGTCGTCGCGGGGTCCGTAGGCCCCACCGGCGAGATCATGGGCCCCGCGGGCACGCTGGACCACCGCACCGCCGTCGAGATGTTCGAGGAAACCGCCGCCGGGCTGATGGACGGCGGGGCAGACGTGCTGTGGGTCGAGACGATCAGCGCCCCGGAGGAGTTCCGCGCCGCGGCAGAGGCCTTTGGCCGCATCGATGCGCCATGGTGCGGCACCATGAGCTTTGACACCGCGGGTCGCACGATGATGGGCATGACCTCCGCCGATATGGTGAGCATGGTCGACAGCCTGCCCAACGCGCCGCTGGCATTCGGGGCCAATTGTGGCGTCGGGGCCTCCGACCTGCTGCGCACGGTGCTGGGGTTTGCCGCACAGGGGACGGAACGCCCCGTGATCGCCAAGGGCAACGCGGGCATCCCCAAATATCACGACGGCCATATCCATTACGATGGCACGCCAGACCTGATGGCGGAGTACGCGGTGCTGGCGCGCGATTGTGGCGCGCGCATCATCGGTGGCTGTTGCGGCACCATGCCGGTCCACCTCGCGGCCATGCGCGCGGCGCTGGAAACCCGCGCGCCCGGCGCACGGCCCACGCTGGACGTGATCGCCGAAGCGCTTGGCGGGTTCTCCTCGGCCAGCGATGGCACCGGCGAGGAAACGGCAAAGCGCGAGCGCCGCGGACGCAGACGCCGCGCCTGACCCAGGATCGGGGCGCAGTCCGGACCGGGGCCGCGCCGCGAAAACCTTTGACATCAACGGGACCATTGGCCCTGACCGCACAGTATATCTGATGCGCATGCCCCAGTATGGCGCGGAGCCCCCCATCCGGTCATGCGACCGACCAAAGACCGTGTTGCACCGAGAACACCCACAAGCCGCGGCACATGCGCAGCCCTTCGGCGCAGCCACACAGCGCGCAAAAGACACGCCACGCCCACGCAGCGCCTGAACCAATGCTCAGCACAGCCTTGCGCCGCGCAGGCGGCCGTTCTGAAAGAAAAAGAGGACGAAAATGCCCGTTTGCAGCGCTGTTTCCCGTCCCGACACTTGGCTCCCGGCGCAAATGCGACCCACAGCACAGGCCCGAAAACCCGCACCTCTAGAACAACGTCAACTGGTCGCCAGCCCGCGCTGGCGGCGCAAAGAGCTCACTGGTCAGCGGTGGCAACGCCCGATCCAACCCAAGCGCCCGCACCGCGCGCCGGAACCGCGCCGCCATCAGTTCTGCATAAGGTCCCTCGCCGCGCATCCGCGTGAACCACTTGGACGAGTAGACCTCGCCCCCGTGCATGTCGCGCAAATGCCCCATGATGCGCTGCTGACGGTCCGGGTAGTGCTCGGCCAGCCAATCCTGCCAAAGATCCGCCACTTCCAGCGGCAGCCGCAACATGATCCAGCTGGCCGCGACTGCCCCCGCCGCGGCGCCAGCCTGCAGGATCTCTTCCATCTCGTGGTCGGTGAGGGCGGGCACCAGCGGCGAGGCCATGACGCGCACCGGAATGCCCGCGGCGCTCAGGCGGCGGATCGTCTCCAGCCGGCGTGCCGGCGCAGGCGCGCGCGGCTCCATACGCCGCGACAGCTCCGGCTCCAGCGTGGTGACAGAGATGCCGACCCGCGCCAGCCCATCGGCCGCCATCTGCGCAAGGATATCAATGTCGCGCTCGATCAGCGTGCCCTTCGTCACGATCGCGACAGGGTGACGATGCGCCTGCAACACCTCGAGGCAGGCGCGCATGATGCCGCGGTCGCGCTCGATGGGCTGGTAGGGGTCGGTGTTCGTGCCAATGGCAAGCGGCGCGGGCTGATAGCGTTTGGCGCGCAGTTCCTTGTCCAGCACCTCTGGTGCGGTGGGCCGCGCGATCAGCTGCGTCTCGAAATCCAGCCCCGGCGACATCCCCAGCCAGGCATGAGACGGCCGCGCAAAGCAATAGACGCAGCCGTGTTCGCAGCCCCGGTACGGGTTGAGCGTCCGGTCAAAGGGCAGATCCGGCGAACGCACATAGCTGATGACGGAGCGGGGCCGCTCTTCCCGGACCTCCGTGCGGCTTGGCGGATGATCCTCCGGAATGTCCCAGCCATCGCTGCACGCAACCCGGTCAAAGCGTTCATACCGCCCGGTTTCCCGGCTCAGCGCGCCGCGGGCCTTGCGCCGGTCACGGGGCAATATCTGTGTCTCGTCCTGCATGGCAAAAATATAGAACAAATTGGGAACATATTCAAGTTTTCGACAAACGATGCCCCGCAGGTCGCAGCAGCGGCGCTTGATGTCGTAAATTACCAATCGAAACCCGGCAAAAACCACAAACATCAGCCAAAGGCCTCGGCCCACGTGATGTGCCGTTAAAAAGGAAGCGCGCCCATGTCCGACGAAGAAGACGACATCATCCTGGCTGATCTGGATGACGATGAGCTTGTCCAACAGATGTTCGACGACCTCTACGACGGTCTCAAGGAAGAGATCGAAGAAGGCGTTCACATCCTGCTGGACCGCGGCTGGGCCCCCTACCGGGTCCTGACAGAGGCGCTTGTGGGTGGCATGACCATCGTCGGCAATGATTTCCGCGACGGGATCCTCTTTGTGCCCGAAGTGTTGCTGGCCGCCAACGCAATGAAGGGTGGCATGTTCATCCTGAAACCGCTGCTGGCCGAGACCGGTGCGCCGCGCATGGGCAAAATGGTGATCGGCACGGTGAAAGGCGACATTCACGACATCGGCAAGAACCTCGTGTCCATGATGATGGAAGGTGCTGGCTTCGAAGTTGTGGATCTGGGCATCAACAACCCCGTCGAAAAATACCTCGACGCGCTGAAGGAAGAAGAGCCGGACATCCTTGGCATGTCGGCGCTGCTGACGACCACCATGCCCTACATGAAGGTTGTCATCGACACGATGGTCGAGCTTGGGATCCGCGACGATTACATCGTTCTGGTCGGCGGCGCCCCCCTGAACGAAGAGTTCGGACGGGCCATCGGCGCCGACGCCTACTGCCGGGATGCGGCCGTGGCTGTGGACACCGCGAAGGAATACATCGCGCGCAAGCACAACCAGATGGCCGCTGGCTGATCTCGGTTTGACGTCCGTTTGGCTGTTTAAAATGTATCGCGCGGCAACCTGCCGCGCGATTTTTCGGGACACTCGTAAATCTGGCACGGCGCAAAGGGCCCGGCTGGAGGCACGCCACAACCCCGTTGATGGCTGCTGATCTTGGAGCAGAATCGGTCGCCGGGCGCGCCCTCCGCGCGACTTGGGCCAAGTGCCTCGAAAAAGGCCATGCTGTCCGCGGTGGCGGCGGATACACACGCAAGTCACACTCAAGCACACACGCAAAAGGCGATCAAAGCCCGCTCACGCCCGGTAAACGATGGCTCCTCCTCGCAAAGGGGCCTTTTTATTTCCAAAATCTTGGCGCATAGTCGGGTTAAAGGGGATCTGAATGCCAGTGACATCTTTCGCATTGTTGGTCTGTTCCGTCATCGCTGCCGCGATTTTCGCGCTGTGGGCGGCCACGAACTGGGGCGTGCTGACGGTTCTTGCCGGTCTTGGTCTGCTGGTCATCTTTGGCCGCTGGGCCATGGCGCCGGTGCCATTTGACGATGGCCGCACCTGACATCGGGCCAACCCGGCGTGCAGCTTTCGGCGAAAGGCCCCTGGGTGAACCGACGCGGCGGTCCTGATCGCCACGCGCACCGATTGGTCCGGGCGTCGCTTACCAGCAGCATGGGGATCGTCGCGCATACAACTTGACGCGAAACATCTGAAATTCGTCGTCTGCGCGCCTCCAAACTGTCCATTTCCACGCCTATCGTGACCGCATCCGCGGCTCACACAATGGCCGGCGGGGCACTCGACCCGGGGACCCCTGCCCCCTTGGATCACAAAAGGAGCGCAAGATGCATCTGGACCGTTTCATGCTGGGCCTCGTCATCGCTGGCGTCACCATTGCCGTTCTGGGCACTGTCGCGCTCTATGTTGTGCTGGCCCTGCACATGCCGATCTGGGTCACGCTGGGCCTCGGCATCATGTTGGGGATTGTCGCCTATATTGGCGGCAGTCTCGTCATATCCCGCCTCAACAACCCCGAAGAAGACCATTACAACAGGATGAAACACTGATGCTGATCGTCACGACAGATGCTGTTCACGGACGCGAAATCGTCGAAGTGCTGGGCCTTGTGCGCGGTGCCACGGTGCGGACAAAACACGTGGGCACCGACATCATGGCCTCGTTCCGCAACCTCGTCGGCGGCGAGGTAAAGGGCTACTCGTCGCTGCTGGCCGGGGCACGGGAACAAGCCATGGACCGCATGATCGAGGCCGCGACCCAGATGGGCGCCAACGCCATTGTCGCCACGCGGATGGAAACCTCTTCGATTTCGGACGGTGCCTCTGAACTGCTGGCCTATGGCACGGCGGTGCGTCTCGCATGACCATCACCGACACGCTGCTGCGTGAGGACGGCCTGCAGGCGGATGGCAGCGGTCCTGTGCTGTTGCTGGCCTGCGGAGCATTGGCGCGCGAGATCCTCGATCTCAAGCGGTTGAACGGCTGGACACATGTCGACCTCGCCTGCCTGCCCGCAATCCTGCACAACCATCCCGAAAAGATCACCGGCGCCGTGCGCGAGGCCGTGGCCAAGCACCGCGCCCAATACGACCGGATCTGCGTGGTCTATGCCGATTGCGGCACCGGCGGGTTGCTGCAGGCGGCCTGCGCCGAACTGGGTGTCGAGATGGTCGCCGGCCCGCATTGCTATGCCTTCTTTGACGGGTTGGCCGCCTTCGAGGCGCGGGACGAGATCACGTCTTTCTACCTGACCGATTTCCTTGTGCGCCAGTTCGATGCCTTTGTCTGGACACCGCTTGGGCTCGACCGGCACCCGTCTCTGCGCGACATGTACTTTGGCCACTACGAGAAATTGATCTATCTCGCGCAGACCGACGATCCGGCCCTGACAGATCTGGCCGAGGCCCATGCCGACCGTCTCGGCCTGCGGTTCGAGAGACGCTTTACCGGCTACGGCGACCTTGCCAAAACGCTGGAGGGCTGGGCCAAGACCCCCGCGTGACCCAACGGCAGCGCGACACCGGTGCGGGCGTCAGTTGGCCAAAAGGCTCTCTGTCAGCACGGTCGAGACCGGCACAAGCGTGATCTCGTTGCCACGATCCTGCAGCCCCCATTGCACCAGCGCAGAGACCGTGTTCGCGCGCACCCGGCCCATCATCACGACCCCGCCTTCCTGACGCGCCCGGAAGGACGCCTGATCCAGCGTGCGGCGGATCAAGCCGGGGTCCTGCCCATCGCCATCGATGTCACGAAAGAGGGTCACGGCGGGCACGCCCTCCTTCAGCGCGGTCTTGCGCGCCGTATCCAGCCCCTTTGGCCCCATCACAAGCCCATGTCCCGAGGCCGCCAGAAACGCCGTCGCCTGCGAGGAAATCTCCCGGCTGGCTTGCAGGCCGCCCGCGGGATCTTCGATCACGGCGACGGATTCCGGCAGGCGGCCCAGCAACCCGGTCAGCGTGATCTCCACATCCGTAGCAGCAGCGCCCTGCGGCACATCGGCCATGGCCAGCACTTCAAAGCCACGCGCCCGGTATCCGGCCATGGCACCTTCGGGGTCGGGGTGGCTCAGCGGCAGGGCAAAGCTGACCGGGAATGGCAGCGGCTCAAAGGCCTCGGGCCCCATGGGGCTGGTCCCGTCGTCGATCAGGACAATGGCCATGCGCGGCACATCCGCGGGGACATCCACCGCAGCCGCAAAGCGTTTGAGCGGGCTGTCCCCCGACAGCGTCGCACCAGCGTTGCCGGCGCTGACCGCCGGGGCGGCCGCATCCGCGGCCGGGCTGGCCGTGTTGGAAATCGTGGGCAAGCGGCCCTCTGGCACGGCGGAATCGCGATTGATCAGCGAAACACCGGGCACGCCGATCGCGGGCCGAACGGCGGCCTGTTGCGATGGCGCGGGGGCGCCCTCCACGGCGACCGGAGCCTCGGGTGTTTCCGCGATGATCACTGGCAAGCTCGGTGGATTGGTGCCCGGTTCCGGCGCCGCATCAAGCGTGGGCGCCGCGGGCTCTCCGGCGCGCGGCGCCACGGCGACGGGCGTTTCGGGCGTCGTTTCCGGGACAGTTTCGGACCCGGTTTCTGGCCCCGCCGATCCCGGAGCAGGCGTGACCAGTTGCACCGCCTGCTCCCCGGTGGCCTCGGCCGAAGACTGAAGCGGAAACTGGGGGGCGGCACCTATGTCAGGCGCGGCCAAAGCAACCGGTTCGGTGCCCGGCGCATCGGGCTCTTGCGGCGCGACCAGCGCGCCTTCGGGCGCGGCGGGGGCCGGTGCGGGATCTTCGGCGGAAGGCACCATCGGCTCTGGTGACATTGCCTCCGGGGTTGCCGGGTTTTGGGGGGCATCCGTGACCGCGGAGGCGACCGGCGCCATCTGCCCGTCGGACCCGGATTGCGGCGTCATCCCCGTCGCAGGCGCCATGGCGGTGGGCCCAGCCCCCGGAAAGGTCAGCGACAGCCCCGCGGCCCCCACGCCTGCCACAACCGTGCCCCAGATAATCCCTGCCAGAAAGCCTCGTGCCATGCCTGTTCTCCCAACCACGTCTGCTCTGCGTCCTGGGCGCGTCCCGGCTTCATCCGTCCGGGCGGAGCACCCCCACCGGGCCTTGACGCGACAAGGCCCTCCTGCGCATGTATACCGCGACCCGGGCCCTGCCCGCCAGTCCTTAGAGAGTTTTGATAAGCCCCGGAAAGAGCCAAACATGCTGCTCCTGATCGATAACTACGACAGCTTCACCTATAACCTCGTGCATTTCCTCGGCGAACTCGGGGCAGAGGTGCAGGTCTGGCGAAACGATGCGATCGATGTACAGCAGGCCATGGCGCTCAATCCCGCGGGCATCGTGCTCAGCCCCGGCCCCTGCGATCCCTCGCAGGCGGGCATCTGCCTCGCTCTGACGGCAGCGGCGGCAGAAACCCAGACACCGCTGTTGGGCGTGTGCCTTGGTCACCAGGCCATCGGCGCGGCCTTTGGCGGAACCGTGGTGCGCCACGTCGAGATCGTGCACGGCAAGATGGGCGAAATCCATCACAAGGGCGCCAGCGTCTTTGCCGGTCTGCCCTCTCCGGTGCGGGCCACGCGCTATCATTCGCTGGTGGTGCGCCGCGATGATCTGCCGGAGTGTCTTGATGTCACCGCAGAGCTGGCAGATGGCACCATCATGGGCCTCGCGCACAAGACGCTGCCCATCCACGGCGTCCAGTTCCACCCCGAAAGCATCGCGTCAGAGCATGGCCACGCGATGCTGCAAAATTTCCTAGACAAAGTGAAGGTCCCGGCATGAGCGACGATCTCCGCCCCCTGATCGGTCTGGCCGCCGACCGCCCGCTGACCCGGGGCGAGGCCGAGACCGCCTTTCGCATCCTCTTTGAGGGGGCCGCCACCCCGGCGCAGATCGGCGGGCTTTTGATGGCGATGCGCACGCGCGGTGAAACGGTGGACGAATTCGCCGCCGCCGCCGCCGTCATGCGCGCCAAATGCAACAAGGTGGCCGCCCCGGCGGATGCCATGGACATCGTCGGCACCGGCGGTGACGGCAAGGGCACGCTGAATATCTCGACCGCGACGGCCTTTGTGGTCGCGGGCGCGGGTGTCACCGTTGCCAAGCACGGCAACCGCAACCTGTCGTCGAAATCCGGCGCTGCGGATGCACTTGGCGAGATGGGGATCAACGTCATGATCCCCGCCGACCACGTGGAACGCGCTCTGGAAACAGCCGGGATCTGCTTCATGATGGCGCCCATGCACCATCCCGCCATGGCCCATGTGGGCCCGGTGCGCGCAGAACTGGGCACGCGCACGATCTTCAACATCCTCGGACCGCTCACCAATCCGGCAGGGGTGAAGCGTCAGCTCACCGGCGCGTTCACGCGCGATCTGATCCGGCCCATGGCGGAAACGCTGGGCCAGCTCGGGTCTGAACGGGCTTGGCTTGTGCATGGCTCTGATGGCACCGACGAATTGACGATCACCGGTCTGTCCTGGGTCTGTGCGCTGGAGAGCGATGGCGCCCTGCGCGACGTCGAAGTGCACCCAGAGGACGCGGGCCTGCCCGTGCATCCTTTCGAGGCCATTCTGGGTGGCACACCGCAGGAAAACGCCGTGGCCTTCCGCGCGCTGCTGGACGGGACGGCCTCGGCGTACCGCGACGCGGTCGTTCTGAATGCGGCCGCCGCGCTGACCATCGCCGACCGCGCCAGCGACCTGCGCGAAGGGGCGGCCATGGCCCGCGAAAGCATCGACAGCGGC
>JBELMB010000110.1:0-17462 GCA_042088665.1 Sagittula sp. | reverse complement strand
CGACGTTCTGACCACGGCAGACGGGCGGCAAAAAACCGCCAAGTCTCGCGCTTATGCCGCCCAATGGCAGGCCGCCCGAGCAGCGGGAGACCCCTTGCCGGTCGGACGGGCAGATCCGCCCCTGCGCCCCGCGCGCCCCGAGGCCCCGGCCCTGCTGGACCCGCGCGAGGTCCCAAAACGCAAGCCGGGCTCGCCGCAGGGGCGCATTGCGCTGCTGCATGCGGTCGCCCATATCGAGTTGAACGCCGTCGACCTGCATTGGGACATCATCCCGCGCTTTGCCCATGTCGCAATGCCGCCGGGCTTCTACGACGACTGGGTCAAGGCTGCCGACGAGGAATCGAAACATTTCAACTTGATGTGCGATTGTCTCGAAGCCGCGGGATCCCACTACGGCGCCATGCCCGCCCACGCCGGCATGTGGCGCGCCGCCGAAGACACGGTGGACGACTTCATGGGTCGTCTGGCCGTTGTTCCCATGGTGCTCGAAGCCCGCGGGCTCGATGTCACCCCGGGCATGATCGAAATCTTTCGCAAGGCCAAGGCGGATCAGGCTGTCGCAGCCCTGAATGTCATCTATGCCGAAGAGGTCAGCCATGTCGCCTATGGGTCGAAATGGTTTCACTTCCTGTGCGGGCGGCACGATCTCGACCCCAAGGAAATCTTTCACTCGCTGGTCAGAAAATACTTCAAGGGCGCGCTGAAACCCCCTTTCAATGAAGAGAAAAGAGCCGAGGCCGGCATTCCCCCCGACTTCTACTGGCCGCTCGCGGACGAGACGCCAAAGCGCTCCCCCAAGGGCCCCCGCTAGAATCGGCGAATTTTCGCCGTTTTGGCCACAAGCCGCCTGTGGGCACGAAACGAACAAGCAAAAACATTGCGAAACCGTGAACCGATGGGTACTCCCGTTGGCGAGGCCGGGTTGGGGGACCACTGCTTCGACATTGGGGACGGTAAAAGGGACGGTCAGGGTGCGCACACGTCTGGCGATCAAAATACATGCGATCTTGGAACACTTCTTTCCGGAACGCAGACTATTCTTGCGGTCAGACACCGACACTCGCTTCATCCGGCTCAAGTCCGAGACGCAAGCGGTTGGGTTTCTGGGCGCCGTCCTGCTGATCAGCTGGACCACCATCGCAACCGCAATCCTGTTGATGGATTCTATTGGCGCCGGAAACTTCCGCGAGCAAGCCAAGCGCGAACAGATCACCTACCAACAACGCCTGAACGCCCTGTCATCTGAGCGCGACGCCCGCGCCGGTGAGGCACTGGCTGCGCAAGAGCGGTTCAACGCGGCGCTCAAACAGATTTCGATGATGCAGTCCGAACTGCTCGACTCAGAGACCCGGCGCCGGGAACTCGAAACCGGGATCGACGTCATTCAGGCCACCCTGCGCCAGTCCATGAAAGACCGCGAAGCGGTGTCAGAGCGTCTGGCCTCTCTGGAACAGCAAATACAGGGCGGCGCGGTCGGGCTGGCCAGCGCGGCGCAGGACGACAACACGCTCAACATTCTGTCCGACGCCTTGGCCCGTACGGCGCAAGAGCGCGACAAGGTGATCGCCGATGCACATGACGCGCTCGTGCGCGCCGCCGAGATGGAGTCCGAAATCGAGCTCATGGAGGAGAAGAACGACCGCATCTTCCGCCAGCTCGAAGAGGCCATGACCGTCTCCGTGAAACCATTGGACAAGATGTTCGAGCGCGCAGGCATGGATCCCGACCGTATCCTCGGGCAGGTTCGCAAGGGGTATTCCGGACAGGGTGGCCCGCTCACGCCGCTGAGCTTCTCGACGCGTGGCGGCGGCGACCAGCCGACCCCCGACACCCTGCGCGCAAACCGTATCCTGAGCCAGATGGACCGGCTGAACCTTTATCGGATCGCCGCCCAGAAGGCCCCCTTCGCTTCTCCCCTCAAGGATCCCTTCCGCTTCACCTCCGGGTTTGGCTACCGTTGGGGCCGCCTGCATGCGGGCACAGATTTCGCCGCACCGCATGGCACCCCGATCTACTCTACCGCAGATGGCGTTGTGGTCAGCGCTGGCTGGTCCTCCGGCTATGGCCGGTTGATCAAGATTCAGCATGAATTCGGCATCGAGACCCGCTACGCCCACCTGTCGAAAATTCGGGTGAACGTCGGCCAAAGGGTCTCGCGCGGGCAAAGGATCGGTGATATGGGGAACACTGGACGATCGACAGGGACCCATTTGCACTATGAGGTCCGTGTCGGAGGTAAACCCGTCAATCCGATGATCTATATCAAGGCAGCGAACGATGTTTTCTAAGAGCAAAATCAACGAACCCGGTCCTGGTGGCGATACCGCGGCAAAGCCTTCGATGCCAGATACGCCCAAGCCGTCCCCCGGTGACTTCAAGCCCGCAACCTCGCCCAAAGCCAAGCCGCCGGCATCGGTTCTCAGCCCGGATCTGCATGTGACCGGCAACATCCGGACGACCGGCGATATCCAGGTCGAAGGCACCGTCGAAGGCGATATTCGCGCACATCTGCTGACCATCGGCGAAAGCGCCACCATCAAGGGCGAAGTGATCGCCGACGATGTCGTGGTGAACGGCCGCATCGTGGGCCGTGTACGCGGCCTGAAGGTCCGCCTGACCGCGACCGCGCGGGTCGAGGGTGACATCATCCACAAGACCATCGCGATCGAATCCGGTGCCCATTTCGAGGGCTCTGTGCAGCGTCAGGACGATCCGCTGAACGGCGGCAAGGCACGTCCCCTGCCCAACCAGCCCCCTGCCCAGGAAGGCTGAGCCCTTCGTCTTTCCAGACATCAAAGCCGCCCCATCGGGCGGCTTTTTCGTTTGAAATGCATCGGGGCGACAGATCGAAGTGGCAGCGTGTTGCGCCCATCCGCGAACCGACACCGCTTTCACGCCAACAGGCCCGACGCCATCGGCCATCGGGTCCCAGGAACCGCCCGAGGCGCGTGGCGCTCAGGCCTCCAGTTCCGCATCCCAATAGAGGAAATCCAGCCAGCTGTCGTGCAGGTGGTTCGGTGGAAAGCGCCGCCCCATGTTCAGCAGCTCTGGCGCCGTGGGTTGCCGCGGCACCTTGTACAGCGACAGCCCCGACTGGCGCAGGCTCTTGGACCCTTTGCGCAGGTTGCACGGCGCGCAGGCCGCCACGACGTTTTCCCAGCTGGTGATGCCCCCCGCCGCGCGCGGGATCACATGGTCAAAGGTCAGTTCCGACTTGGTGCCGCAGTACTGGCACCGAAATTCGTCCCTCAGAAAAAGATTGAAGCGCGTGAATGCCACGCGCTTCTGAGGTTTGACGTAATCTTTCAGGACCACCACACTGGGTATCCTGATCACCATACTGGGACTGCGCACCACCTCGTCATACTCGGCCACGATGTCGACCCGGTCCAGAAACGCCGCCTTCACCGCGTCCTGCCACGGCCAAAGGCTGAGGGGATAATACGACAGCGGCCTGTAGTCGGCATTCAACACCAATGCCGGATGCTGTCTGAGTGCGCCGGGTTCGCGCACGAAATTGGTTCTGAAATCGCCTTCCATTGGGGGACTCATCCTCCACCCTGTCTGCTTCAGCAAAAGCACCAGAGCGGGGAGCCCGCCCCAGTCACCGACCACTATATCTCGCGTTCTCTTGGGGGCAACCCCTACTAGATCAAGTGGCTTGCCTTAGCGATAAGACGATTCTGTTACGCCTCTGTGACAGGCCATGCGTCAAAGATGCGGTGAGGCAATCACCCAACGTCGCAAAAAGTTGCGGTTTGCGGCCATCCCGACGCGCAGGGCGCCTGTTCACGGATGTGACGGGCGCCGCAGGCAGCGCTCACTGCCCGCCCCAGACCCGCGCGGTGTCGTCCACGGAGGCGGTGACAATCCGGGTTCCGTCGGGGGAGAAACCGGCGCTCATCACCAAGCTCTCATGCCCGGAGAGCACGGCAACCAAAGCGCCGCTCTGCGCGTCCCAGATCCGCGCGGTCTTGTCCCCGGAGGCGGTGACAATCCGCTGTCGGTCGGGGGAGAAACTGGCGGTGTACACCCAACTCTCGTGCCCGGAGAGCACGGCTACCAATGCACCGCTCTGCGCGGCCCAGATCCGCGCGGTCTTGTCCCTGGAGGCGGTGACAATCCGCCCTCCATCAGGGGAGAAACTGGCGCTCACCACCCTGCCCGTATGCCCGGAGAGTACGGCAACCAACGCGCCGCTCTGCGCGTCCCAGATCCGCGCGGTCTTGTCCGAGGAGGTGGTGACAATCCGCCCTCCGTCGGGGGAGAAACCGGCGCTGTACACCACGCCCTTATGCCCGGAGAGCACAGCAACCAACGCGCCGCTTTGCGCGTCCCAGATCCGCGCGGTGCCGTCCAAGGAGGCGGTAACAATCCGCCCTCCGTCGGGGGAGAAACTGGCCCTATTCACCCAGTCCTCATGCCCGGAGAGTACGGCAACCAACGCGCCGCTTTGCGCGTCCCAGATCCGCGCGGTTTCGTCCGAGGAGGTGGTGACAATCCGTCCTCCGTCGGGGGAGAAACTGGCGCTAGCAACATAGCCCTTATGCCCGGAGAGCACAGCAACCAACGCGCCGCTTTGCGCGTCCCAGATCCGCGCGGTGCCGTCCAAGGAGGCGGTGACAATCCGCCCTCCGTCGGGGGAGAAACTGGCGCCGTACACCCAACCCTCATGCCCAGAGAGCACGGCAACCAAGGCACCGCTCTGCGTGTCCCAGATCCGCGCGGTGCCGTCCTTGGAGGCGGTGACAATCCGCCCTCCGTCGGGGGAGAAACCGGCGCTGTACACCACGTCCTCATGCCCGGTGAGGCGCAGGGGTTGCTTTTTCCAATAGGCGGGCGAAAACTGCGCGCTGTTGGGCACCTCGGTGGCCAGACCTGCGACGACGGGCTCTGCCGTCTGCGCCGCCTTCAGCGCGGCCATTTCCGCCTCCAGCCGCGCGCGCTCTGCCTCGGCCAGCGCGCGGGCTTCTTCTTGGGCCTGCGCGCGGGCCTCTGCCAGTTCAGCGCGCAGTGCCGCCAATTCCGCCGCCGCCGCGCCGTCACCGCCCGAGGAGGTGCCCGCGCTGGCCACCAGCACCTGACTTTGCGCGAGGATATCCCGCATCGGCACCGCAAGGTTCACCCCACCCGCCGCCGCGTGGTGCAGCGCCACCACCTGGCGCAGGCCCGCGTCGATCACCGGCGAGCCGGAGCTGCCCGGCAGCGTGTCGCAGGTGTGGCGCACCCGGCCCGCGTTGATCGCCGGCGCCGCGGCCTGACATTTCTCGCGGCTGATTTGCAGCGCCCGCCCGTCCGGGTGGCCGATCACCCAAAACGGATCGCGGTCCTCTGGCAGCGCGTCCGACAAATCCAGAGCGCCAAAGGCCGCATTGGCATCCCCAAGGATCTGCAGAACCGAATAGTCGAGCGCCTTGTCGCTTTCCAACGGCGCGGGGCTGACCCGAAACACCGTGTCTTCGCCCTCCAGCCCGTCGCGCAGAAAGCCCGCGCGGAACTCCACCGCAAAGATCGACGTCGCCCCGGTGCGCGGGTCTTCGGTGATGCCCGGCACGCAGTGGTGATTGGTCACCAGCCGGTTGCCCGCGATCAGAAAGGCCGTGCAGGGAAAGGTGCCGGTGTCGGTGAGCACATCCAACCGGCCCACGGCGCGGCCCACCTGACGGAAGATCGTGTTGGGCCCGTAACCTTCGAGAAACTCGATGTTGCGCCCGCCGATAAAGGCCTCGTAGCTGACGCCGCCGGTGATGGCCTGATCCCGCGACAGCACGGCTTTGCCGAAGTCTTCGGTCGGGAAGCGGGGCAGGTCCTGGGCGTGCGCGGCCATGGGCAGCGCGATCAGGCAGGCCGCCAAAAGGCGCGCGTGTGTCCAACAAAGCATATGCGTCTCCGGCAAAGGCGATTCGCAGATCAGAGTAGCAAAGAGCCCGCGCGATCACCGAGTCGGGATTTCCCGCAAGGCAGACCTGCGTGATGATGTGGGAGGCGAGCGGCCCGGCGACAGAAGGGACACCCCGCTTGCTTGACCGGCGCGCGACCGGGGCCCGCCCTGATCACCGGTCGAGGCGCGCGTGGCCTCAATCGGTCCGGTGCTCATGGTGCTGTGCCCTTCACGGGTTGGGCAAGGGGCTTTTGCCACCAATGAACGGCGGCGTTTCAGCGATCGGAGCACAGACCCTGTCGTCCGGCGGTCAGGGAACAAAGCACCCGGCGCGTTGCGGCGGGTTCAAGGATCACTTCAACGACAGCGCAAGGAAGCGCGGGGCATTGTCGCGCCGATACAGGATGAGCAGGCTCTTGCGTCCCGCGGCCTCGGCCTCTGCGATCCTTGCTTGCAGATCGGCAAAGGAGGCCAGCTTGGCAGTGCCGGCCTCGGTGATCACGTCGTCCTTGCGCAATCCACGCTGCGCGGCTTCGCTGTTGTTCGCCACCGCGTTGACGACAAGGCCGTCACTTCCCGGCGCCAGCAACAGACGCCCACGGGTGACGGAATCCATCTCGGTCAAAGTGGCGCCCAGAAACGAAAAGGTCGCTTGGACCGGTGCCGTCGGTTTGGGTCTTTGCATCTGGAAACTGACCCGCCGCTCGTTGCCCCGGCGCCAGACGGTCAGGGCGACGTGCTCACCGATCGGGGTCGCGGCCAACAGCCGAACCAGATGCAGGGGGTCGTTCAGGGTGACGCCGGCATAGCTCAAGACCACGTCGTTGACCCGCAGCCCGATGTGTTTGCCGGTGCTGCCATCCTCCACAAGGTCGATCCAGACGCCCTGATCTGCGGTATAGCCAAGCTTGGCGCGGGTTTCGGCATCAAGGCTGTTCACGCGCACGCCCAGTTTGCCGCGCTGCGATTCGGGCAGAGGGTCGGGCATGTCTGAGCCGGGCTTTGGCACCAGAAAGCTGGGGATCTGGGCCTCGGCGGTCGTCCTGCGCGTGGACGCAACCGGCGCGGTCTGGCGGGCCGTTGGCGTCGGCGTTTCGGCAGCCGCTGCGCGTTGTTGCGCCGCTGACATCAGCCGGTCGCGTTCCGCGCGGTTTGCTTCGGCCTCTGCCTCTGCCGCAGCCACGCGGGCGGCGGCGGCGCGCTCTGCTTTGGCCTGCGCTGCGCGGGCGGCTGCCAATTCGGCGCGCAGCGCTGCCAGTTCCGCGGCCACATCGCCATCGCTGCCGGATGAGGTCCCCGCGCTGACCCGCAGCACCCGCGATTGCGCCAGAATGTCCCGCATCGGCACAGCGAGGTTCACACCGCCCGCCGCCGCATGGTGCAGCGCAACGACCTGACGGAGGCCTGCATCGATCACGGGCGAGCCGGAACTGCCGGGCAAGGTGTCACAGGTGTGTCTGACGCGGCCTGCATTGATCGCGGGGGACGCGGCCTGACATTTCTCTCGGCTGATCTGCAGGGCGCGGCCATCCGGGTGTCCGATCACCCAGAACGGGTCACGGTCCTCGGGCAGCGCATCGGACAATTCCAGCGCACCAAAACGCCCATTGGCATCGCCCTGAAGCTGCAGCACGGAGTAATCCAGCGCATCGCTCGATTCCAGCGGCGCCGGGTTCACAAAGAACACGGTATCCTCGCCCTCGATCCCGTCACGCAGAAAGCCCGCGCGAAATTGCACCGCAAAGATCTGTGTCGCCCCGGTGCGCTCATCTTCGACCATACCGGGCACGCAGTGGTGATTGGTGATCACCTGATTGTTTTCAATCAGGAATCCGGTGCAAGGAAAGGTGCCTGCATCGGTCAGGACATCCAGCCGCCCCACGGCGCTGCCGACCTGACGAAAGATCGAGTTCGGCCCATAGGTTTCCAGAAACTCGATGTTGCGCTGCCCGATGAAGGCCTCGTAAGTGACGCCGCCGGTCACCGCCTGATTGCGCGACAGCACCGCTTTGCCAAAGTCTGACGCGGGAAAGCTTGGCAATTCTTCGGCAAGACACGCAGGGGCGAGCGAAATCAACGCGAGGGTGGTCAGCAGTTTGCGCATGAGGTCCTCCAGGCAGGATTCGCCTGGGAGTGTAGCAAGAGGACTGTGCGCAATTCGAGTCCGGATATCCCAGCCTTGCCAACAGGCACTGCAAGCTCAGGCCCATGCGGTCCGGGAGCGTGCGGACAGGGCGGGCGCGCGGCGACAGGCTATCCTTGGCGCAGCCACGGTCCGCTCAGACCATCAAAACCCGCATTTGTCGCGAATAAAGGCCAGAGAGACGCTCAGCCCATCCGGGGCAATGCCATGCGCGGTGCCCTTCATCACATGGGCAAAGACCTCTTTGAACCCTGCCTCCTGAAGCGCCTCAGCCGCCTCGGGCAGCGACTGCACCGGGACCACGTCATCGGCGTCGCCATGCAAGAGCAGGATCGGCGGCTTGCTGACCACCTCGTCGGCCAGCAGTTCGGGTTGCAGCAACCGGCCCGAAAACCCAACGATGCCCGCCAGTTCGTCTTCGCGCCGGGGTCCGACGTGCAGGCTCATCATCGTGCCCTGGGAAAACCCGAGCAGGCAGACCTGCTCTGGCAACAGGTCCTCATCCACCATCAGCGCATCCAGAAAGGCGTTCAGGTCATCGACCGCGCGGGACATGCCGGACATGGCCTCTTCCTCGGAGGAGCCATCGATCCAAGGAATCGGGAACCACTGGAACCCAAAGGGCGCGCCCCCGCAGGCCTCCGGCGCATCCGGTGCCACGAACAACGTGTCGGGCAGGTGTTCCCCCAGAGGATCGGCGAGCCCCAGCAGATCCGCCCCATTGGCGCCATAGCCATGCAGGAACACCACGCAGGACCGCGTCTCCCCGGAGACGGGCGCCTTGCGCCCGGTTTGCAACACTCGTGTCATCGATCCATCCTTGTTCGGTCGCGGGGCTGGTTGCCTGCGTATCTTGAGGCGGGGCAAAGACCCGCATTTGTCAGCCGGGTTGGCTAGCCCGCATCGGTTGGGCGGCACTGCACCGTGGTCTCGTCCGCGAAGCCGTCCCCCCAGATTTCGCGATAGAGGTAGCCGCCCGCCTCGATGGGCTCCAGTCGGAAATCATAGTGGTTGTCCGCTTGACCGTCGATGCCGGGAACCATGTGGCGGCAACCCTCGGCCAGATAGGTCGTGCAGGTGCCCTCGTCCTCCGTGATCTCCTGCGTCCCGAGATGCCAAGCCCGGATCACGTAGCCTTCGGTGGAAAACTCCAGCGCCAGACTGTAGGTCTCAAAGCTGCCATCCTCGTTGTGAAACAACATGACGCCGGTGCAGGTCTGCGGGGTTTCGAACATGGCATGTGCCGGAAGGGGCGCAAGGCCCACCCAGATGGCCGTGCAGATCGCTGCAATGGGTCCAAGGCAGACCGGCGTCCCGGTCCGGCGCGCGCGCGCAGCAAAAGCCAAGGATCTCATGTGATGCCCTCCCGCGATTTCACCACGTGATAATAGGCCCAGAGCGCGCGCGCAGCAACCGAGCGCCACGGCGACCACGCCTGAGCCATGTCGCGAAAGGCGCGTTCCTTGGGACGTTCCTCAAGATCGAACAACAGCCGAGCGGCTTCCTGCAAGGCAAGATCCCCGGGGGCAAAGACATCCGCGCGCCCCAGACTGAACATGGCGTAGATCTCGGCGGTCCAGATGCCGATGCCCTTCACCGCGACAAGGGTGCGGACGACCTCTTCGGTTGGCAGGCTGCGCAGGGCGACGAAATCGATCTCGGCCTCGGCCAGCGCCCGGGCATAAGCGGCCTTTTGTCGGGACAGCCCCAGCGCCCGCAGCGTATCTTCGGAACAGTTGTCGACCGCATCCGGGGTCACCATCTGCGCGGTTTCAAGCTTTGCCCAGATGGCGCGCGCAGAGGCCACGCTGACCTGTTGGCTGACGATGGCGCTCAGAAGCTGGCCGAACCCGTCGTCGCGCAGGCGCAACGGCAGTGGGCCGGTGGCCTCCAGCACGGCGGCAAAGCGCGGCTCTGCCTGTATCAACCAGTCCGCGCCTTCGGCGACGCAAGCCTCCGTGCGGATGATGCGGCCCAGAGAGATGTCCGTCATGTCAGTCATTCAGGGTCGTGTCCGTCATGGAGATGCCTCCGGTTGAGCCATGCAAGCGCCTCCGTCACGCTGTCCACCCTCGGCCCGAGAGGACGTCTCGGGCGGTCGATCATCGCAACCGGAAGGCGCAGGGCGCGGGCCGCGGCCAGCTTGGGCCAGCCCCCTGCCCCGCCAGCGTTGTGAACCAGCAGCCAGTCGATGCGCAACCGCCGAAAGGTGGCGATTTCCTCAGCCGCGGAAAACGGCCCCTGCGCAGACAGGTCATGGCCTTGCCGCAAGGGGCTGCGCCGCCGCGGCGGGCCGATCCGGCGCAAGAGAAAGGTCGCGGGAATGCCCTTCAGGGCGGGCTCGGCCTGCCGCCCGGCGCTGACAAAGACGCGCGCCCCGGCAGGCAGGACCTGCCGCGCGCCACGGGCATCGCGCAGATGCACCCAGCGGTCGCGGCGCGGCGAAGCCCGCCACGCGGGCCGCACGAGCTGCAAATGGGGAACACGGCAGGCCCGGCACATCCCTGCGACCTGCGCCGCCGTTTCTGCATCCCATGGGTGCGCCGCCTCGATCACGGCAGAGACACCATCAAGTTGCCTCTCGGTGAGGTCTCCCTGCGTGACCGGACGGCCCCAGTGGCGCGCGATGCGTTCCGGCACGGGCAGATGCACCTGTGCGCCGGGCAGCGCCTGCGCAAGATCCCATGCCTCCCGCGCGCCACCGATGATCAAAACCCGGTTCATGCCCGTGTGTAGCGCGCCCTGCCCCGCCGCACCACTGCTCTGCCGCGGTTTCTGTACCCTGCACAAACCCTCGCGCCAGCCATGGCGCCTGCCTTCTCACCCACCTTTTTGCGCCCTTTTGCGCGTCCACACGGCCGCGTGATTTTCGCCCACAGGTCATTGGGCTCTTGCGGGCGGCGCGCTGCACTTCTACCAAATCCGCATGACTGGATCCCCTCCCCGCGCAATGCGCAACGTCACCGTGCTGGTGCTCGCCCAGGCCATCCTTGGCGCACAGATGCCCATGATCTTCACCATCGGCGGTTTGGCCGGGCAATCGCTTGCGCCCAATGCCTGCCTCGCCACATTGCCGATCTCGCTGATCGTTCTGGGGTCCATGCTCTCGGCGACGCCGGTCTCTGCGCTGATGCAGCGCCATGGCCGCCGCGCCGGTTTCGTGCTGGGCGCCGGGGCCGGTGCACTGGGCGGGGCCATCGGAGCCTATGGCCTTTACGTGGCCTCCTTTCCGATCTTCCTGCTCGGCTCCTTTGTGACCGGAACCTATATGTCGGCGCAGGGGTTCTACCGCTTTGCCGCCGCGGACACCGCCTCTGCCGAGTTCCGCCCCAAGGCCATCTCATATGTGATGGCGGGAGGGCTGGCCTCGGCCATCATCGGGCCGCAACTGGTCAAACTGACGGCGGATGCCTATGTGATCCCCTTCCTCGGGACCTATGGCGCGGTGATCGTCGTGAACCTTGTGGGCGCGCTGCTGTTCTTCTTTCTCGACATCCCGAAGCCGGAGAAACCGGGCGCAGATGCCCCCCGCGGCCGCACCCGGCTGGAGCTTTTGGCCACGCCAAAGATCATGGTCGCCGTGATCTGCGCCACGGTCAGCTATGCGCTCATGAACCTCGTCATGACCAGCACGCCGCTGGCCGTCGTGGGCTGCGGCTATGAAACCTCGGATGCGGCAAACGTCGTGTCGGCCCATGTCTTGGCAATGTTTGCGCCCAGCTTCTTTACCGGGCACCTGATCGCCCGCTTCGGGGCAGAGCGCGTCATGTCGCTGGGTCTCGTGATTCTGGCCTGTGCGGGTGGCGTGGCATTGTCCGGCGTGGCGCTGGAACAGTTCTTTGTCGCGCTGATCCTGTTGGGGCTCGGCTGGAACTTTGGCTTCATCGGGGCCACCTCGCTGCTGGCCAGCGCCCATACCCCCGAAGAGCGCGGCCGCATGCAGGGTCTCAACGACCTGATCGTCTTTGGCGGGGTGACTTTTGCCTCGCTGGCCTCGGGCGGATTGATGAACTGCTCGGGTGGCTCGGCGGAACAGGGCTGGACGGCGGTGAACCTTGCGATGGCCCCCTTCCTCGTGCTTGCCGGTGGTGCCCTGATCTGGCTGGTGATGCGCCCCGACGACAGCACCCCGTCAAAGGCCTGACGCCTCGGCGGTGCCGCAGCCCAAAGCCCGGCCCGCGCACATATATGGTCGTCGCGCGTGGCACCGGCATTGCCCGATAGATGGTCTGGCTGCGTCCTCAGGTGATGGTCCTACGGACCGAACGGTATCGCTTTAGAATCGCCCAGTGGTGGCAAGCCAGAGGCGGGAGAACCGCATCTGCATCTCGGACAGAGCCATTTCACCGGCAGCAACACGCCCCGGTTGCGCCTGCACCTGTCGCAGCGCCGCCTCCGCAGAAGCGCCCGGCATCAGCGCAGGTCGCGCCGCGACGGCTGCAGCGCTGCGACCCGCACGGGCCTCGGCCAATTGCGCGAGGCCCCAGCCAGCCAGACCCGATACCGCCTCGGACCGGCCATCTGCCAGCGGGCGTTTGCCCCGCGCCTCCAATTCGGGCACGGCGCGCAGGTATGAAACAAGCCCAGAGGCCGCCCCCAGCCCCCGCGCGGCACGCCCGTCCCGGTCGCCAAGGGCCCGCGCAGCCACCCCCATCAGCACGCCTGCCGTCGCGGTCAGGTAGGACTGCAAGGCTTCGCTTGTCTCGAAAGGGGTCGTCTCGATGTCGGCCCTGCGCGCCGCCACCAGCCCGTCAAGGGCACGCGCCCCCTCCGCATCCACCGCAAGCGCCAGCGGCGTGACGACTTCGTGCCTGCGCACCAGTCCGCCTTGCGCGATTTCATCCAGCGCGTCGCGCCACCATTGCAGGCGCATCTCCGCGATCATCGGTTCCTTCGTGACCCAGGGCGCGCGGCTCACCTCGATGTTGAAGGCATAAATCGGAAACAGAACCACCCGTGCCTCGGGCGGGGCCGCCATGACGCTGTGAAACCGTGCCGGGTCACCGCGTTCGACAATCTGCGCGCAAGCATGAAGGTCACTGCCCGGGGTGATCACGAGACCCGTGCCACCGTCAGCAAATACCCTGTTTCGTGCCGCAAAGACCGCCAGGACGCCGCTTCTTGCGCGCAATAGTCCAGCATCGCGCCCAAACGGTCATCCTCCTTCGGGCGCAATCCGGCGATGCGCGCCTCCATCGGGCCAAAGTAGGCCTCCCACCCCGCGTCAGATACCGGACGATGGCCAAGGACCTCGAACCGGGCATCCGCAACCTCGCTGAGGATCTGCGCGACCGGGCGGGTTGGATATCCTTCCCAGAAGGCAAGCGCGGCGGCACTCGGGGTGTCGGTAAAGAAACAGGGTTCCGAAAAGGCAAGAACACCGCCCGGCACAAGAGCGTCACGCATGGTGCGCAGCCCCTCCTGCAATCCCAGAAAATAGAGCGCCCCGGCGCACCAGATCATGTCAAAGGGCGCGTCGGGCAAAGCGGCCATATCGCCCTCGTCCGACCTGACCCGCGGGTCAGAGGCAAAACGTGCCTGCGCTTGCGCGACAAAAGCGGCGGTCTTGTCGACGCCCAGCACCTGCGCACCGGGGGCCGCGTCCAACAGCGCCGCGATGTCGCCGCCCGGACCACAGCCCGCGTCGCAGATCCGCGGCGATTGCGGCAATCCCGCCAGCGACACTGCCCAGGCGACCTCCTCGGCCTCGCCGGGGCCTTCGCGGGGCAGATCCTTGTGGAGTTCGAAAAAGGACTCCCAGTCGATGTCCATCACATGCCCTCCTTGATCAGCTTCCACCGCACCGCGTCCAGCAGGGCCTCAAAGGAGGCATCGACGATGTTCGGACTGACGCCCACGGTGGCCCAACGCCGCCCGCTGCTGTCCTCGCTGTCGATAATCACGCGGGTGACCGCCTCTGTGCCGCCCTGGGTGATCCGCACCTTGAAATCCACCAGCCGCATGTCGTCGATCGCCGACTGGAACCGGCCCAGATCCTTGGCCAGCGCCTTGGACAGCGCATTGACGGGACCCCGGTCACCGCCCATTTCGTCCATGGATTCCGACACCGACAGTTTCTTTTCGCCGTCGACCTTCACCACCACGACCGCTTCGGACAGGCTGACCATCTGATTGTACTTGTTCTTGCGGCGTTCGACCGAGACGCGGTAGCGCTTTACCTCGAAGAACTCGGGCATGCGGCCCAGTTCCTCGCGCGCGAGCACCTCAAACGAGGCCTGCGCGGTGTCATAGGAATAGCCTTCCGTCTCGCGGGCCTTGACCCGTTCGAGGATGCGGGCCAGCGCCGGATCGCCCTTTTCCACCTCCAGCCCGGCCTCGGACAGGCGACGGCGCAGGTTCGATTGCCCCGCCTGATTGGACATCGGCACGACGCGGCGATTGCCAACGCGTTTGGGGTCGATGTGCTCATAGGTGGTCGGGTCCTTGAGAATCGCGCTGGCGTGCAGACCTGCCTTGTGGGCAAAGGCAGAGGCGCCGACATAGGCCACCTGCTTGAGCGGCACACGGTTGAGCACATCGTCCAGCATGCGCGCGGTGCGTGTCAGGTCCTCCAGCGCGGCGACGCTGACGCCGGTCTCGAAACGGCTGGCATAAGGCTCCTTGAGGAGGAGCGTGGGGATCAGAGCGGTCAGGTTGGCGTTCCCGCAGCGCTCGCCCAATCCGTTCAGCGTGCCCTGAATCTGGCGCGCGCCTGCGTCCACCGCCGCGAGGGAGCCTGCGACCGCGGTTTCGGTGTCGTTGTGGCAATGGATCCCCAATCGGTCACCAGCGACCCCATCGGCGATGACATCGCGCACGATCTGCCCGATTTCATGCGGCAATGTCCCGCCATTGGTGTCGCACAAGACCACCCAACGGGCCCCGGCCTCAAGCGCGCAATGCAACGCTTGCAGGGCATAAGAGGGGTTCGCCTTGTAGCCATCAAAGAAGTGTTCGGCGTCAAACAACGCTTCACGCCCCTGCCCCACCATATGCGCGACCGAGGCACGGATGTTTTCGAGGTTTTCCTCCAGCGTGATGCCCAGCGCCTTTGTGACGTGGAAATCATGGCTCTTGCCGACGAGGCAAACGGCGGGCGTGCCTGCATTCATGACCCCGGCCAGAACATCGTCGTTTTCCGCGGAATAGCCGGACCGCTTGGTCATGCCGAAGGCGGTCATGGTGGCGCGGGTCTTTCCCACTTCGTTGAAAAAGGCCGAATCGGTCGGGTTTGCCCCTGGCCAGCCGCCCTCGATATGATCGACCCCCAAGGCATCCAGCGCCTCCGTGATGCGCAGTTTTTCGGCGGTGGAGAACTGCACGCCCTGGGTCTGCTGCCCGTCCCGCAGGGTGGTGTCGTAGAGATAAAGACGTTCACGTGTCATTGGACGCTCCGTGCGTTAGAGCGAAGGGCAGCGCCCGACCCTGGGTGGGCGCTAGACACGCTCGAAGGCGTCACAACAGCACCACTCGGAGCTTCGAGCATATGGAGCGCACCGCCACAAATGCGCCCTCCCGGGGGGAGGGTCGGGCGCTGCCCGGCGTGCCGCCGGGCGAAGGGAGAAGGCAAAGGGCGCACGCTGTTCAAAGATAGGCCCTGATGCATTGACGGCTGCCCCCGGAAGTAAGCACGAATGCCCTCGCCCGAGAAAACGAACGGCGTTACATGCGGGGATTGCCCGATCTGGGGTCGGGCTGGTAAACCACGTGTCGCCATTACAGCAACGCCTTTAACTTTGACAAATCAACTTCTGGACCTGCGGCGAGAATGACCCCTTCCTTGCTCATTTGAACGGAAACACCAGCGTCGACGAGGGCTTTTTTTAGCCGATCGACTTCTGAGAAGTCTTTTGTCTCCATCGCTGTTTTCCGTGCAGCAGTCAGCTTTTCGACGAAAGCATCGAGTTGGACGCCGGGCCTGTGCACCCAATCTGGGACGCCATTGTCCAACATCCCCATCAGCATTAGCCCTGCCCGCAAAGCGCCCGTTTCACCGGCTGAGGACAGGCGGTGCAGCTCAGCAATTGCCCCGGCCGTGTTCACATCGTCGGCAAGGGCTGCCAACACGCTCGGTGCCGTGCTGGCCTCGGCATCTGCCACTTGGTTGTACCATTTGCGCAGCGTTCTTGATGCCTCCCGCGCCTTTTCCGCCGTCCAGTCCATCGGCTTGCGGTAATGGGTCGAGAGCATGACAAAGCGGATCACCTCGCCGGGCACGCCTTGTTCCAGCAGATCCCGAACGGTGAAGAAGTTGCCCAGCGATTTGGACATCTTCTTGCCCTCGACCTGCAACATCTCGTTGTGCATCCAGACCCGGGCAAAGCTGCCCGTGGGATGCGCGCAGCAGCTTTGCGCGATCTCGTTTTCGTGGTGCGGGAACATCAGGTCATTGCCGCCGCCGTGGATGTCAAAGCTTTCCCCCAGCAGCGCAAAACTCATGGCCGAGCATTCGATGTGCCAGCCCGGTCGCCCGCGGCCCCATGGACTGTCCCAGCCCGGCAGCGCATCGTCAGAGGGCTTCCACAACACGAAATCCATCGGATTGCGCTTGTAAGGGGCCACTTCGACGCGCGCGCCGGCAATCATGTCATCGACCGACCGGCCGGACAGCTTGCCGTAGTCCGCGTAGCTGTCCACGGCAAAAAGCACATGCCCCTCCGCCGCATAGGCGTTTCCCTTGGCGATCAGGTCCTCGATCATCGCGACCATCTCGGCGATGTAGCTTGTGGCGCGCGGCTCATGGTCGGGGCGACGCGCGCCAAGGGCGTCCATATCCGCGTGATACCATGCGATGGTTTCATCGGAACGCTCTGCAATCAGCGCCTCCAACGTGCCCTCGGCCCCGGCAGATTTGCGCCGGCGCGCGGTCTCATTGATGCGGTCGTCCACATCGGTGAAATTACGCACATAGGTTACGCGGGGGTAGAGCGCCCCCAGCAGCCGGTAGAGCACGTCAAAGACCAGCACCGGTCGTGCATTGCCAAGGTGCGCTCGGTCATAAACCGTTGGGCCACAGACATAAATCCGCACATGCTCCGGATCGAGCGGGTCAAACCGCTCTTTGGTGCGGGTCCGGGTATTGGTGAGACGCAGGTCCATAGGTCGTGTCCTTCGCGAAAGCTCGCGGCGGACTTAGCAAGTTCAGAACCAAGAGGAAACAGAAAGACCAGCCCGCCGAGGATGTCAGCGGATAATGCAGCAAATGAGGGCGGCGCGGGTTTTCATGGCATCTGCCTAGCAGATCCGTCTGCGCGGGCCAAGCCCCACCCGTGTTGCAGGAGCCAAGGCCCGCGCGGCGAACCGGGCGCGCCAGCCTCGACACTGTACCGGCCGCAATTCCTCACCCCCCCCCGGCAGATTCCCCGATGCGGGCGCGCGCACCGGGGCCAATCATGGCGGGCCAGCCGTCAGGCGTATTCCACCAATTCGTATTCCACC
>JBELMB010000317.1:0-3009 GCA_042088665.1 Sagittula sp. | reverse complement strand
CTTTTGCCGGTTTTTCTGGTCAGCCAGAACCCCTGTGCTTATCGCCGCACCGCCCGCCGCCACGGCGGGTCTTGCCAGCGAGGCAAAGCGCGCGGCAGCCGTTGACAGCATCGCAGCCGCCTTCGCGTACCCGATGGGTTCATCGCCGATCACGGGATCAAACGTCACAAAGACCGCCACCCCCACGGCCCCCACGATCAGCCCGCCGATCATGAAGTATTCCCATGTCGACGGCTCCTGATTGGGCGCAACGTTGGGATAAGGGATCGGCACCGGTTGCGTTTGCGGCCCCGGCGAGGGCGGGGCGTCTGGACGGATTTCCACCTCGATCTTGAGATCGGGAGAGATCACATGGTGCGGCAGGTTGATCTTTTTCTGCGGCAAGGCGATCGTGCCGACAAAGGCCCCGCGGATCATATCAAAATGCACACCGGTCGACAGCGCGCCGGGCATATTGGCGAGGCTGGTCAGACCGCATTTCAGCGTGACCACCCTGTTGGCCTGGTCGAACCCGACCGTTATGGACTGGATCTGTTTGGCAAAGGCGGTCTTGACCTCGCGGGCCGCTTTGACCTCGTAGCCGGTTTCCTTGATCGTGGCGAAGTCGATCGCCTTTTTCTGCTGGATGCCGACCGTCCCGTTCAGCGTGACGGTCACGGTGAACCCGGGGTAGCGCTGCGTCTTGGATTCCTTGAGGAATTCCAGCTCGAATGGCGGCGCGCCGATGGAGCGCGGCGCAGGGGACATGAACTTTGGCAGTTTCACGTCCTTGCCCGTCATCGGCGCGAACAGGCGGCGCGGTGGGTCTTCGCTGCGCGAAACATAGATGGTCTGCCCGGCAAAGATCAGGTCGGGATCAGGGATCCGCGTCTTGGTGACGCGCACGACAGCGTCAGAGTTGTTGTGGTCCCACAACTCGCGCCAGCGCTTGGGATCGCCCAGTTTGCGGCTGGCAATGCCCCAAAGCGTGTCGCCCTGCTTGATCGTATACGGCGAGCCTACCATCTCCGGCCTTTCAATTGTCGCGGTCCAAACATCTCTTTCGGGCCAATAAATCCACCGTGGCGCACCACGATCTGAACGTCCCGAGAGCAGCGTACCACGCTTTGGAAAGCCCCGTCAGTAGGGCATACCGGAAAAGCGCGGGCGGTTTTGGCGCTTTTCGCACGAAAAAGGCGCCCCCCTCAGGGGACGCCTTTCACTTTCAAGCCGCTGCGCGATCAAGTCCGGTTTCGATCGCTGCGCGATCAGGCCAAGTTTCGATCGCTGCGCGACAGGTCCGGTTTCGATCGCTGCGCGATCAGGCCACGTTTCGATCGCTGCGCGATCAGGCCAGATCAAACCGGTCGGCGTTCATCACCTTGTTCCAGGCAGAGACGAAATCGCAAACGAACTTGCCCGACGCGTCGTCCTGCGCATAGGCTTCTGCGATTGCACGCAACTGCGAGTTGGAGCCAAACACCAGGTCCACGCGGCTGCCGGTCCAGCGAATGTCACCGCTGGCAGGATCCGTGCCCTCGTAAGAGGAGCCGCTCTCGTCGACCGGAGCCCAGGACACGGACATATCCGTGATGCCGGCGAAGAAGTCGTTGGTCAGCGCGCCGACGCGGTCGGTGAAGACACCCATGGTGCTGCCACCGTGGTTGGCGCCCAGCACCCGCAGACCACCGACCAGAACGGACATCTCCGGTGCCGAAAGCCCCAACAGTTGCGCACGGTCCAGCAGCAGTTCCTCGGCAGAGACCGAGAATTCCTGCTTTGCGTAGTTGCGGAAGCCATCCGCCAGCGGCTCCATCGGGTCAAAGCTGGCAGCGTCGGTCTGCTCGGCAGTGGCGTCCATGCGACCCGGCGCAAAGGGCACTTCGAGCGCCTCGCCACCGTCAGCCGCGGCCTTTTCGATGGCAGCGGCACCCCCCAGAACGATCATGTCGGCCAGCGAGACCTTCTTGTCGCCCTTGGCGTCAAACCCGGCCTTGATGCCACCCAGCACGTCCAGCACCTTTGCCAGCTGCTCGGGCTGGTTCACTTCCCAGTCCTTCTGCGGTGCAAGCGCGATGCGCGCACCGTTGGCACCGCCACGCTTGTCCGATCCGCGGAAGGTGGACGCCGAGGCCCAGGCCGTCTGCACCAGTTCCGACACGCTCAGACCGGAGGCGAGGATCTCTGCCTTCAGCGCCGCGATGTCGGCATCCTCCACCAGCGGATGGTCGACGGCGGGGATCGGATCCTGCCAGATCAGATCTTCGGCCGGCACTTCTTCGCCGAGGTACTGGGACTTCGGACCCATGTCGCGGTGGGTCAGCTTGAACCACGCCCGGGCAAAGGCTTCCTGGAACGCATCGGGGTTCTGGTGGAAGTGGCGCGAGATCTTCTCGTAGGCCGGGTCGACGCGCATGGCCATGTCGGCGGTGGTCATCATGGGCGTGACCTTCGCACCGGAGCCGTCAACCTGCGGCGCGTGATCTTCGGGTTTGAGATCGACCGGGTGCCACTGGTTTGCACCGGCGGGCGACTTCACCAGTTCCCACTCATAGCCGAAGAGCAAGTCAAAGTAGCCGTTGTCCCACTGGATCGGGTTCGCTGTCCACGGACCTTCGATGCCGGAGGTGATCGCATCCACGCCCTTGCCGGACTTGAACTTCGACAGCCAGCCAAAGCCCTGATTTTCCATCGGCGCGCCTTCGGGCTCCACGCCCACCAAGGCCGCGTCACCGGCGCCATGCGCCTTGCCGAAGGTGTGGCCGCCAGCGGTCAGCGCAACGGTCTCTTCGTCGTTCATCGCCATGCGGGCAAAGGTCTCGCGGATATCCCGTGCAGAGGCCAGGGCGTCCGGGTTGCCGTCGGGGCCTTCGGGGTTCACGTAGATCAGGCCCATCTGCACGGCTGCCAGCGGATCCTCGAGAACGCGCTCGCCGGTGTAGCGGGATTTTTCCTTGTCGGAGGTCGCCAGCCACTCCATTTCGGACCCCCAGTAGACGTCCTGCTCGGGCTCCCACGTGTCGGCACGAC
>JBELMB010000109.1:0-17420 GCA_042088665.1 Sagittula sp. | reverse complement strand
CTGTTACTTAGGGTGCCAAGACTTGAAGACTGGCCGAATTTTGAAACATTGATGACTTCTGATCGTGCCAGGCACATGGGCGGGCCATATTCTGTTCCTGTCGCTTGGGGCTGGTTCTGCCATGGAATCGCACTGTGGCAACTATTTGACCTGGGAAACTTTTCTATCATTTCCCGCGAGACTGGAGAGTGTTTGGGGCAAATCGAGATTAACCAGGGTCCTCGGTTTCCTGAGCCGGAGCTCGGTTGGCAACTCATTGCATCTGCCGAAGGCCGTGGTTTCGCATTCGAAGCAGCAACGGCGATGCGAGATTGGGCTTTTTCCGATGGGAAATTGCCAACCTTGGTCAGCTACATTGGGCCGGAAAACACCCGATCGATACGTCTTGCCGAGCGGCTGGGAGCTTCGCTTGATGAAATGGCGTTCAAGCAGGATCCAGATGATCTGGTCTACCGGCACTCGGCACAGGGCCGCAAATCAGACGTCTGAAAGATCAAGACGAACGGCAACAAAGCCCCGCGCTGCGGGCATCTGCAGGGTTGTTTCGCAGTCTTTGGCCGGTCGCGCGCAGGTGTGATCGCCGATCAGCTCCAGTCCCCGGCGATGAAGACGGCGTTGGTGACCGCCAGCATGTCCCCTTGGGCGCAGCGCAATGCCAGCAAACCCTGTTGGTCTGCCTTGAGCCTATTGTTACATTGACCAAAGAGCTCTTAGGTCGTCTTTTTGCTTCGTGAACGTATCAGCAATTTTCCAAGACGGTTATGACGGCGAACTTAGTGGTGCCGTGTGGATCATAGACACCGCACCGAACAGAATTCGTTTTGAAGAGAAAACCAATCTTGATCCGAACAGCGCTCTCTTTCGCACGGAATGTTGCAAAACAAGGGAAGCTGCGCTTTGCGGCATAATTTGGGGAATTCAGGATCACTATCCTGACTGGGAGTTCATTTCAGTGTTTGGTGTCAGTCTTGAAGCTTCGATCACGAAAATCCTTCAAGATGATTGTGAAATGAAACCCACCAATAATGGATTCAACTGCATGCGGGCTAACCACAAATAGCCAGCCGAGAAGGGCAGCAAAGTCCGCATAGTGCGAATTCGTGCAGTCAAGGACGAATGGCGGCAAATCCGAACGTACGCCTTGGATAACATCACCCTCCAATCAAGCTGTCAATCCAATTGAGCGGTGGTGTTCCTGGCTTCATCGTCCCCGGCCCATCGGGCCATGAGATGAATGAGGATGATGATCATGGACAAAGGGACTGCCAAGGAAATCCACACCATCGGGATTCCAAGCGTGTCTGCTGTCAGGCCTGATTGTCGTGCAAGATAGCCTTTCGCGAAACCGCCTTTCAAGCCGATGAAACAGAAGTAGATGACCGGCAGGACAAAGGTCAACACCGCGGCGCTTTGGATGGCCAAGGCCAGAGTGGCCAGACCATGCGGCGGTTTCGGAAAGACGCTTTGCATCAAAACGGCATCCGACCGGGTTTTGAAAGACAAAGTGGCCCCCAGCAAGCCGGTCCAGACCATCGCGTAGCGGGCGACGTCTTCGGTCCAGATAGGGGGCGAGGAAAAGACATAGCGCGCAATGATCTGCATAACGACGGTCAGAAACATCACACAGACCGCGCAAACGGCCACGCGTCGCATGACAAGGTGCAAGCCGTCACTTGTCGCTAGAATAAACTGGCGCATCTTCACGTCTCCAGTGACGAAGGACGGGCCGCGCAAAGCAGCCCGCCCAAAGGTTTTAGCGGTTCTCGTCAGAGAGGTTCTTCCACAAAGCCGTGTCTTCCGCTGTCATCAGATCTGAATCGTAAACCGGCAGCGACGCTTCACGGAAGACGGCGCGTTCTTCATCGGTCAAACGCTGAACTGTCACGCCCTTTTCTTCAAGTGCTGTCAGCCCGTTGACCGAAGCTTCGGCCAGCCAAGCCCGTGCCGCTGCGTCTGCAGTGACAACCGCAGCGTCTACCGCCGCGCGATCTTCAGCAGACAACCCGTCGTACCAATCCTTTGATGCGATCACCGCGCGCAGTGGCCAGATGACATCTGCTGTCGCGAAGTTTTTCACAAAGTCGGTTTGGCCGAACATCACTGGAACAAATGGCGAGTTGAGGTAGCCATCAATGACACCAGTTTGCAGGCCCGCCGGCACTTCGCCCCAAGGCACGATGGTGCCGCTGGATCCCCAAGCTTGGTACATGGCGATCTGCGCGTCATCCAAGGCGCGCATCCTCAGATCAGCCATATCTGCTGGAGAGCGGACTGCCTTGGTCGTTGTAATCACGCCCGATGCAGGCCCAAGCGGCGCGAGCGCCAGGAGGACCGCGTCTTGCCTGGCAAGGTTTTCATTGACGCGCGTGTAGACGTCTCCGGCCGCCAGGGCGCGGTCCATATGGGCGATGTCCGCGAAGATGTACGGCAAGCGGACCCCGTAGATGAACGGATCAACCTGTGCAACGGCGCGTACATCGGACAGGGAGACTTCAAGCAGACCGGTTGAGACCTGATCAAATTTCTCAGATTCGTTGCCAACCGAGCCGCGCGGCATTTCACGCACGTCCATACCAGCTTCTTTCAGCGCGTTGCCAAAGGCAAAGGCCCAATTATACGAACCCGATGTTTCCAGATCCGGTTTGCTGTCCAGAGCTATCTTTACCTCTGCGGACGCAGTTGTGGCCATCGCAAGCAAAGTCGCGAGAGTAAGTGCCTTGAGTTTCATGTGTTGTCCTCCCTTGGGTTTGGTTAGTTCACGGAAAACCCGAACAGGCGCGGCAAGGTCAGACTGAGCGCTGGCCAATAGACCAGCGCCAGCAGCAAAAGCACCTGAACGAGAATGAAAGGCAGAACGGCATAGGCCAGCCGCCAGTAATTTAGGTCTGTCAGCGCCGAGACGACCACAAGGCATTTGCCCAAAGGTGGTGTGATCAAACCGACGCAGAGGTTGAAACACAGCACGATACCAAGCTGGATCGGGCTGATGCCCTGTTCCAAAGCCTGGGGCGCAAACAGCGGGATCAGCAACGTCAGGGCCACGGGTGTGTCCATGAACATGCCCGCGATCAGGAAGATGGCCACTAGGAAGAACAGGTATTTCGTGCCCGTCAGACCGAAGGAGTCGACCCATCCGGACAAGGCCTGAGACCACCCAAGTTGCCCTGCCAGATAGCCCAGCACTGAAATCGCTGCGAGAATGATAAAGATCGTGCCGGTCATCTTGGCCGTCGCCTCGACCGCATCAAAGATCATCCGCCAGTTGAGACCTTTGTAGAACTGCCCGGCCATCAACGCGAAAAACACCGCGATGGCCGAACCTTCGGTGGGTGTGGCAAGGCCGAACACCAAAGACCCAAGGATCACGACAGGCAGGCACAAGGCGGGAGCAGCATTCACCAGGCTGGGCAAAAAGCGTGGTTGGTCGTCGGATCGTCCGCCCGGATGCCCTTTGACGTGCGCAATGATCGCGTTGAGCGCCATCAAGGCGGCGGCAAGCAAAAGTCCGGGCACCACGCCCGCAACGAACAGGGCCGAAACCGAGGCTCCGGTCAGACCGCCATAGATGATCATGATAATCGACGGCGGGATGATTGGGCCGATCATGGAAGACGCTGCCGTGACTGCCCCAGCATAGTAGGGGTCGTAACCTTTCGCTTTCATTTCTGGCACGAAGGTGCGCGAAAGGGCGGCGCTGTCCGCAATCGCCGAGCCCGAGATGCCCGCAAAAAAGACGCTGGTCAAAATATTCACATGCCCCAGTCCGCCGCGCAAACGGCCGACGATGGACATGGCAAAATCAATCAGGCTGCGGGTAACGCCTGCTCGGCTCATGATCTCGGCCGTCAGGATAAACAGCGGCATTGCCATGAAGGCAAAGACGTCCAGCTGGGCAAAGATGCGTTGCGGCAGGATCGACAGGAACTGTGCTTTGTCGACGGCCACAAAGGTCAGGACGGACACCGCGCCCATAAGGTAGGCAAAGGCCGTGCCACTTATTAGCAGCAGAATGAAGATGATCGGGATCAGCCACATTCTATACCGCCGTGCGCAGCGCGCGTGTAGGTGGAGCGACCTTGGCAGTCTCATCCGGTGGATGGGTCACGATGGACAGCAAATCCACCTTTGAGCGTGCGAGGGTCTCTATTTCGGCCAGAGGCCGCGCTGTTTCGGCAGTGCTTGCAAACAGCGCTTCAGCCGCCTTCGCGGCGGCCAGCAACATATCGTCACCCCGAACAGGCCCCAGCATCTGAAGCCCGAACGGCATCCCCAAGGCATCGCGCCCACAAGGCAGGGTAAGCGAAGGGCCACCCGTCAGCGAGCCGCGATAGCAAAGGGCAAGCCAGCGATAGTAGATGTCCATGGCCTGCCCATCAATGGCGTCCGGATGGGATCTGGTCCATGGAAAGGGCGATACCGGTGACGTCGGCAAGACGATCACATCCACTTCAGACATCAACGCATTGAATCGGCGCAGGATTCGGGTCTGCTCATTATGGGCCCAACCACGATCCGCCAGAGACATGGTCTGTCCAAGCGCGACGTTGTCCCTGATGTGCACGCCAAAGCCGTCGGGGTCGTCCTTTACAGCCTCCCCAAAGGCGGTGCCAAAGCTCTCGGCACGCAGGATGTCGAAACAGCGGTCCATATCCCCAAGGTTCAGATCCACGGGGCGACATTCCTTGACCTCGCCGCGCAACAGTTCAACGCGGGCGCGAAACGTCTCGCGGATGGCTTGATCGACAGGTGCGCCGCCAAAGTCTTCGCTAAAGCCGACGCGCAGGTTCTTCAAATCCACCGTCGGCAGGCTTTTGAAACGATCTGGTGCTGACGGAACCGACAGCGGGTCATCCAGGTCATGCCCCTGACACACGTCCAACATCAACGTCAGGTCATCCATCGTTCGCGCCATGGGACCCAATACGGAAATTCCCGACCATCCCAAGGGCCGCGTCGGGTGAGCGATCACATCAACCGAAGGACGATACCCAACGACACCACACAGCGCGGCAGGCATGCGCAAAGATCCCCCTGTATCCGAACCCGTACAAAGCGGCAGCAGGTTTGCCGCCAGCGCCGCTGCCGAGCCGCCGGACGAACCGCCTGCAATCAGATTGGCGTCAAACGGGTTGCCGGTTGCGCCCCAGACAGGATTGCGGCTGTTCCCACCTGCGCCCAGCTCCGGAACATTGGTTTTGGCAAGGATGATGGCACCGGCCGCGCGCAAGCGGGCAACCATCGGCAGATCATCGTCAGGGATGTGGTCCCGCGCCCGGATGCTGCCGTGGGTGGTCAACAAGCCCTTGGTATTTTGCAAATCCTTGACACCAATGGGCAATCCGTCCAGCGGCCCAATCGGGTTTCCGGCGTCCCAGCGCAGGGTCGCCGCTTCGGCGCAGGCCGTGGCACCCGCGACATCCACCGCAGTCAAGGCGTTGATTTTCGGGTTGGAGCAGGCGATCGCTTCGAGGCAAGCGGCCAGATAGGTGACCGGTGTCAGGCGCTTTGCGTCAAAAGCGGCCAACACTTCGCACGCCGAAAGCGCGGTAAGCTCTGCGCCCTTCAAGGCCGCATACCTTTTGACAGGTTCCTGACAGACACCCAAGCCCTCCCAAACTGCGTGTTTGGTATAGTTAGGGAATGGCCTTCGCAAAAAAAATTGAAAAAATCGCCGCAAACCTTAACCAAGCGGAATGGTTTTGATGTCCTCTGTCGCTTGCTGGAGGCATTTCAGGAACAAGTCCAATGTCGCGTTTTGTGAAATCTGGTCACGTCGCCAAAAGCAGCGGGCCTCTGACAACAGATCATGTGTTTCAAGGGGCAGGGCGACGAGGTGACCTCGCCCTTGCTGTGCGAGCGCCACCTTTTGGGGAAGCAAGCCAAGCGCGGGCATTGCGCGCAGAATTTCAAGATTCAGAGCCAGCGACAGCGATGCGATCGTATTGGTTGGTGGTGACAATCCATGGGTGGCAAACAGCGCGTCCACAGCTTGGCGCGCAACGGAATTTGGCTGCGGCAGAATCCAGGGGAAATTGACGACATCCGCCCATGTCACGGCCGTCGCCTGCGCCAGCGGATGATTGCGCCCTGCCACAACGACGACCGGCTCAGAGAACAAAGCCATCTGGTCGATCCCCGTCAATTCCTGAGGCTGCCAGATCCGTGCGATCAACAGGTCCAGTGCACCGGTCTCAAGCTGGGGCAGAAGTTCGACGAAATGCCCCTCGGACACGGAAACATTGGCTTGCGGTGTGCTGCGCTTGAAAAGGGCAATGGCGCCTGGCAACAGCGTGGGCGCGACCGAACTGACCACACCAATGGAAACCGAGCCGGACACACCGCTGGTCATGGCCTCAATGTCGAACGCCGCGCGGTCAACTTGCATTAGAATCTGGCGCGCGTGTTCTGCAAGCCGCGCGCCGATCGGTGTCAGGTAGAGCCGGTTGCGATCTCGTGTGACAACAGGCACACCAACGATCTTTTCCATCTCGGCAATCTGCTTTGACACCGCGGGCTGTGTCACTCCAAGCGCCTCGGATACCCTTGCGACGAGTTTCAGATCCGACAGGGCAACCAACGCACGCATATGCCGCAGAGTTATTCCCTTTTGAAAGCCCTTGCTCAATTTTTGCACTGCCTCCACGCGCTGCCTGTAGCGTGTCGCGCCTGATCGAATAGGGTCAGGTACTGCGCTCTTTATCTTACAATGTCACAGTTGTTGGCTCTGGGACAGATAACCAGTTTTCAGGTCCGAGGTGACCCTGATTGCCTCTCAGACCTGCAGGACCTGGTCCATCAGCAACAATCTGGTTTCATGCTTCTTGAGGCAGGTGCGTGCGGTGCGGTGCGCGCTCTTCCCTTCTGTTGTGGCCAACTCAGGGAACAGGCTGAGGATTTCATCGCGCTGCGGCAGATTGTGACCCAGCGCCCCCTTGCGTCCCTGGCCATTCAGGGCTTGGACAAATTGCGGTTCATAATCCTTGCGACGCGCAGAAACGCCTCGATGTCTTCAGGATCACAACCGGCAATCAATTGCCTTTCCCGTGCAATGGCAATTTCGAGGATGCGCGCATGCATGGAATAGCCTGCATCGGTCAACCACCAGTTCTTCTTTCTGATATCCGCGCTGACGATCTCGCTTTCGACAAGCTCTTGCTCGGACAGCTTCAGGAGCGCGCGGCTGACCTGTCCCTTGTCTGTACAAATGGCTTCGCCAATGCGCACAGCCGGGATGTTTGGCTCGATGGCAAGCATGGACATCACGCGCCATTCGACGATGCCGATGCCGAATTCTTCCCGATATCGTTGCGAGGCTCCCCGAGACAGGGCATTGTTGATGGTGCTCAGAAAGCTGGGAATATAGGTGTCCAGATCGATGACCTCCCGGCCACCTATATCCTTGACGGACCGCGACAAACGCCCTTCCGGACATAGGAGATCTGCACGACCAAGCTGCGCTTTTTGCGGTTTCATCCCGTCCCTTTTAGACTTGATTGTCAGGAATTGTGACCTGCAACCCATCCAATTCCTGCGTCAGCCTGATCTGGCAGGACAAGCGGCTGCCGGGTTCCCGGTCGGTTGCGGTACAATCAAGCATGTCGTCTTCCATATCCGATGTTTCGCCCGTCGCCGTCAACCAATCGGCAGCGACGATCACATGGCAGGTCGCACAGGACATGGAGCCGCCGCATTCCGCGACAATACCTTGCACATTGGCGTCGCGCAGAGCTTCCATCAGGCTGAAACCGGCACTGGCCTCGACGTCCTGTTGCTTGCCGTCGTCGTGGGTAACGGTGATCTTGACCATGACTAAGCCTCTTTCTTCGTGAATTTGATGGGTAGATGCTCAAGCGACCGGATCGAATTTCCTGGCCGCCACTGAGGCGTACCGCTCAATTCGATCTTTTCGACCTGTGCGAGGATCGCCTGCAAGACCGCGCCAACCTCGGCCCGTGCCAAGTTTTGACCAACGCAGCCATGCACGCCAGCCCCCATGCCGACATGTCCCTGCACGTTGCGGGTGATGTCGAATGTCGCGGCGTCGGGCCAATGTTCTTCGTCAAGATTGGCGGACCCAAGCATACACAGGATCTTGGTGTCTTCCTGGATTTTCACACCAGACACTTCGGTCTCTTTGTCTGCGGTCCGGTAAAACGAATGGACGGGCGATGTGCAGCGCAACACCTCTTCAAATGCGGGGCGGGCAAGGTCGGGCCGTTGTTTCAGGATCTCGAACTGCTCGGGATTGGCAGCCAGACAAAACAGCAGGCTGCCGATGCCGGTGACAGTTGTGTCCACCCCGGCAGAGAGCAGGGACCGGACCAACAGACCGGCTTCGTCTTCCGAGATGTCGCCTTTGTCTGCGTAGTCATAGATACTGGCGCCCAGTCCACCGGCGATCAGGTTGTCTCGTTTGCACTGCTCCATGATCCAGGGCACGACGGCACCGCCTTTGGACAGCGCATTGCGGCGGATCTCGTTGTCGGGCCCGACCGCGTCGAACACCATCGCCCCGTAGTCCAGCAGATGCTGTCCGTTTGATTGCTTCAGGCCAAGGATCTGCGGGAATACCGTTGTTGGATACCGTTCGGCCAGATCACCCACGGCCTCGATTTCACCTTTTGCGACAACCTCGGCCACCATCTGATCGGCAATGCTCTGGAAAAGCGCGGCCTGGTCCCGCATGACCTTGGGCGACAGCACTTTTGCCATGATGCGGCGCACGCGCGTGTGTTCCGGCGGATCAACCTCGAGAATGATGCTGGCAGGGCGCCAGGGATCGGCCAGCTTGAAATCCACAAGGCCCACACCGCGCGACGACACGAACCGTTCGTGATCGCTGAAGACCTCTTTGGTTTCCTTGTACCTGCCACAGGCAAGGATGGCGTATTTCGGGATGTAGACGAACGGCCCCTTCGCACGCAGTTCGCTGTAGAACGCGCTTGGGTCTTCCAGGATGTCGCTCTGGTAGGGATCGATGTCCCAAACGGGAACACCTTCGGGTGCCTTGATGGCAAGATGCCCTTCGACAAGCTGCCCTTCGCCATGTCCCATACTGTTCTCCTCAATAGTGGTCAGGCCCTAGCCGAACATCGAGTTCGGGATCAGCAGGGCGATTTGCGGGAATGCGATCAGCAGGATCAGAACGACCAGCATCGCACACCAGAACGGCAGGACACCGCGGAAGATCGTCGACATTGGCACGCCGGGCGCAATGCCTTTCACGACGAAAACGTTGATCCCCACGGGCGGCGTGATCATGCCCATTTCGATCACGATAACGGCGATGACCCCGAACCAGATCGGGTCATACCCCAGCGACAGGATCACCGGATAGACGATGGGGATCGTGATCACCAACATCGACAGCGCGTCCATGAACATGCCCAGCACGATGTAAGCCAGCAGGATGATGGCCAGCGTGCCCAAGGGGCCAAGGCCAAGGTTTGCCAGGCTGTCGCTGAGTGCCTGGGGTATCTGCGTAAAGGCAAGGAAGGGGCTGAAGATGCCGGCACCGATGATGATGACGTAAAGCATTGTGCTGGTCTTCACGGTGTCCAGAAACACCGCATGCAGCGAAGCGAGGGTCAACCGGCGTCCGATCAAAGCAAAGATCAGGACAAGAAAGGCCCCGACGCCTGCGGCCTCCACCGGTGTGAAGATACCTGCATAAATACCGCCGATAGAGATCACGATCACCGCAACAAGGGGTGCGGCCCCCGCCAGCCGGCCAAAGCGCTCGCGCATCGGCACCGGCGCGCCCTTGGGGCCAGCTGTCGGGTCCAGATAGGTTATCAAGACGATGGCCGCGATGAACAGTAGCGTCATAATGAGGCCGGGGAGTATACCGGCCATGAACAGGCGGCCCAGCGACTGTTCGGTGAGGATCGAATAAAGAACGAACCCCGTCGATGGCGGAATGAGATAGCCCAATGTGCCGCCTGCCGCGACGGACCCGGTGGACAGGCGGTCGTGATAGCCAAAGCGCTTCATCTCGGGGATGGCCACGCGTCCGATGGTGACGGCGGTGGCCACGCTTGACCCGCTGACCGCCGAAAACGCAGCACAGCCAAGGATCGAGGCCGAGGCCAGCCCACCCCGAAACCGCCCGACCCAGGCATAGGCAAGTTCGTAAAGACCACGGCTGAAGCCCGCAGCCGATGAGATATTGCCCATCAGAATGAACAGCGGAATGACAATCAGGGAATAGGAGGACACCGCCGAAAACGTCTCGGACGACAAGACCGCGACGGCAGAGCGTTGGCCGTTCAAAGCCCATGTTCCAAAGAAGCCCGCCGCCAGCAGGGCCATGGCCACAGGCACGCGCAGCGCAAGCAGCACAAACATGCCGCCAATCCCCAAGAGGCCGATGACTGTCTCTGTCATCTTGTGCCCCAAAGGTTGCGGCCCAGCATCAAAAGCTGAACCGCCAGAATGATCGCATAAAGCCCCATTCCAAAGACGATGAGCCCGTAGAACGGCCACAGCGGGATATCGAGCATGTTGGTCACATCATCATATTCTCGCGCATCCAGAGTGCGCGCGACGTAGGATTTGACGAGAAACCACAGAACCACGATGCCGATGATACGGTACAGGACGTCTGTCAAAAGCCGCCCGACCCGGCCCAAAGGACCATCCAGCAGGTCGATCCGCACATGTGCGTCTTGCCTTGTACAATATGGCACTGCCAGCATCACGATCGCCACGGAAGCCATTTCAAGGACCTCATTGCCACCGGCGATTGGCGCATTGAAAGCATAGCGCAAGATCGCACCGGCAAAGACGAAGACCATCATGAAAGCAAGTGCGACCCCGGAAAGCGTGGCAAGCCACACATCCCACCGCCCGGTCGATTCCGGGCGGGTTTCTGTGTCAAAAGACATGGGTGCCTACTCTTGCAGAGCGTCAACAAAGGCGCGCGCGTTCAGCCCTTCGGCCTCGGCCGCGGCAACGGCGGTTTCGATCACGGATGCAGAGGCTGCGTCGAATTCGGCAGCGGCCTCAGGCGTCAGATCGATCCATTCCTTGCCCGCCATTTCCTGAAACATCTGCTTGCCCCGCGCAACACCGGCCAATTGTACGCCGTTTCCGATCAAGGACACGTCGCGGCCGGCCTGATCGAAGACGGCTTTGTGTGCGTCGGACAGATCGTTATAGGCATCGCGATTCATGAACAGAACAAAGGGCGAAATTGATCCGTTCATGCCTGCGGTGACATAGTTCGCCACTTCGCCAAAACGGAAGGCATAGGTGGCCGTGCTGTCGATCAGGATGGCGTCGATCACGCCGGTCTGCATGGCGTTGTAGACTTCGGGAACCGGCATGGAGACAGGCACCGCGCCCCAGCTTTCAACGACCATGCCCGCATTGCGCGACGGCACGCGGATCTTCATGCCCGCCACATCGGCAAGGCTGCGCACCGGCTTGTCGCGCGTGTAAAGCACGTTTTCGCCATTGGTCCAGATCGCCAACAGATGGACCCGCTTGAATTCATCCTTGATGAAATCGACGTTGTCCCAGATTTTCTGGGTGGCTTCGGCTTCTTCGATCACGCCGGGCAATTCGGACATCAAAGTCATCGGGAATTTGGATGCCGTATAGCCTGGCAGGCCAAAGGCAATCTCGGCAACGCCGTTCAACGCCCGATCATATTGCTCTGTCGGGTTGCCTCCCAAAGCACCGCCCGGAAAAGTCTTGATGGTGACTTCGCCATTGGTGCCCTCGGCGATCTTGGACGCCAGAACGCCGTAGACCTGCTCTTGATAGGGATGCTGCGGCGGCAGCCAGTCAGCAAGTTTCATCTCTTGCGCTGATGCCACTGTTGTACACGCAAAGGCTGCGATGACAGCCGCAAAGGCGGTGCGTTTTATCGTGAATAGTTTCATGGTTTCCTCCCGTTCGTTTCACAAGCTAAGCACAAAGTTGTTGTTATAGCAACTTGAGATAACAACCAATGAGGCAAGTCCCTTTTCCGCAGCCGCAAGCCAACGGCCCTTTCAGGATCTGTTTCAGGAGAGGAGTCCGGCAGGAGGCAGTCCGGGCGCCGCCCATGCGGCGTGCGGGCATAGTCGCGCTGTCGGGTTTAAGTGACGTACGCGCACTGAGTCGCGGCCAATGGACCGCTGTGCGGACTTTGCGACCACTTGACTGTCGCACACCAAAATACATCAGGCACAACCGCCCGGCGCAGTCCGGGCTAGAACCCGCCTTTATCTGCTTCAAAGTAGGGAAGGGGGCTTGTAATACGATCTTGCCCCTAGCCGGAAGCTGCCCCTTCAAGGATGACAGAGCTTTCACCCGTCTGAAGCGTGCGGATGCCGGTGGTCAAACGCCTCTCATTCAGGGCAAGATGGCAGGGGTTTCCGTTTTGGGCCGGCATTGGCAGAGCATGGCCTAACCGCTACCGTCGGCAATCGCTGTCATCAGGAACCTGCCCGCTACCCCCAGTGTCCTGTTCTTGTGCCGCGCCACGACCGTCTTGAACCGCGGCATCGTGTTGGAGGACCCCCATTGCCCGGGTTCCAATTCCACAAGATCGCCGCGCGCCAGATCGGCCTCAACCATCGGACGTGGCATGGAGCCCCAGCCGATCCCGTCTTTGACCAGATCATAGCGCAGCCGCACGTCGCTGACGCGCCATTGGTTGACGGCCGCCACGCCAAACACAGAGCCATCAGCCCCTGCTTTTGGGTCAGAAACGACGATTTGAAGGTGATCGCGCATCGCCTCCTTGGAGAAAAGAGGCGGGAGTTTTGCAAGCGGATGGTCCGGCGTGGCGACGGCCACAAAATCCACTTCTGCGACGTGCAGGCTTTCCAGATCCGGCTCGGGCCGGGGCGATTGCAGGAACAATCCAAAGTCGGCGTCGTGTTCCAAGAGCTGGCATGCGGCATCCATCGGAGGCACCGCGTTGATCCTGAGCTGCACCATTGGATATGCGCCCTGAAACCGCCGCAGGGCAGGGGCGATCATCGAAAGCGGCAAGAACGTCTCGACGACCAGCGTCAACTCGGCCTCGACGCCCTGCGCCATGCTTTGTGCCTGCACGCGAAATTCGCCGACATCCTCCATGATGCGCCGGACACGTGGCAACAAGGCGCGGCCTTGCTCGGTCAGGGTGGGGCGATAGGCCGTGCGGTCGAACAACTCGACACCGCTTTGGTCCTCCAGCTTTTGCACGGCATAGGTGATGGCCGATTGCGCGCGTCCGAGCTTGCGCGCGGCGGCGGCAAAGCTGCCCTCCTCGACAATCGTCAGGAAGACAGAGAACTGGTCCAGTGTGATCGCTTCCATCATGTTCAGATTATCTGAACGTGATCTTCGAAACTATCTCTATTTTTTAGCCCAACCATTCTGCGTAGCTCTGGCTCAAGCGGCAGAGGCCGCATCACAGATTTACGCGGAGTACGACCATGACAAGCACGACACTGAATGCAGCCGCCGCTTCCAAGGGCGCCAATATCGGTATCTGGGCGGCCCAGGTAATTGGCGCAGCCCTGTTCATCATGTCCGGCGCGTTCAAGCTATTTACGCCGATCCCAGAACTCGCGGCGATGATGCCGTGGGCAGGAGAGTACTCGGCGGGCTTCGTGCGCTTCATAGGGGTGGTCGATATCGCCGGTGGTCTTGGCCTGCTTCTGCCATCGCTGACACGGATCATGCCGCGTCTGACTGTCATTGCCGCCGCGGCCTGTGTGCTGTTGCAGGTTCTTGCCATCGGGTTTCACGCGATGCGCGGCGAATTCGACGTCCTGCCGCTGAACGCTGTCTACATCGCGCTCGCCCTGATCGTGCTGTGGGGCCGTGGCCGCAAAGCGCCGATCGCACCGCGCGGATAAATCCGCTGAGGCGGCCCGGGCTAGGTCCCGGGTCGCGACTGCGGAACACCAGCATACCCGGATTGGGACTGACATGACCGATACCCTTCCCACCTACTTCATCTCGCATGGCGGCGGCCCGTGGCCCTGGGTGCCGCCGATGCGGGACTTCTTCGCCCCGCTTGAAGCCTCGCTCAAGCAGATGATCGCCGACCACGGCGCGCGGCCCAAAGCGATCCTGATGATCTCGGGTCATTGGGAGGCGGACGACGTGGCCATCATGGGCGCGGCCAGACCGCCGATGATCTACGATTACTCCGGCTTTCCGCCCCACACCTATGAAATCACCTATGATGCGCCCGGCGCGCCAGAAGTGGCAGCCCGCGCTCTTGGCCTTTTGCAGAACGCTGGAATCGCGGCACATATCGACGCCAAACGCGGCTTTGACCACGGGCTTTATGCCCCGATGGAGGTCATGTACCCGAATGCGGATATGCCGATCTTTCAGGTCTCGATGCTGAAATCCTATGATCCGGCGGACCATTTCGCCATTGGCCGCGCCCTGAAGCCATTACGCGACGAAGGGATCATGATCGTTGGATCGGGCCTGAGTTTTCATAACCTGCGCCTGCCACGCGGCGTTGGCAAAGAGCCTTCGGCAGAGTTTGACGCATGGCTGTTTGAAGCGATGATGTCGGCCCCTGATGCCAGACGCCAAGCCATGCTGAACTGGGAAAGCGCCCCCGCCGCGCGCATCTGCCATGAAGAAGAGGATCACCTTGTGCCGATCTTCGTGGCTCTTGGGGCCGCCGAGGATGAACCGGCCGAGCGCATCTACCACCACACAAGCGAAATGACCGGAATCACCGTGTCGAACTACAAGTTCGGCTAGGCCGCGCCCTCATCTCCACAGCCAAATGGACATGAACATGAAACTTCTCGTACTCGGTGCCAGCGGGCGCACCGGCCAGCATATTGTCTCTCAAGCTCTTTTACGGGGCCATCACGTGACCGCCCGGTCCGCAATCCTGACAGCATCGCAGCACAGGACGGCCTGACGATCGTCAAAGGCACGCCCGCCAATGCCGCTGACCTTGCGAGCGCAGAGCAAGGGACCGATGCCATTCTGGTGGCGCTCAACACCCCGCGCACCTCCGATGCACCGTGGTCAAAGCCGATCACAACTGAAAAGATCCTGACCAAGGTCGCAGAAAACATCATCGCCCTTGGCAAGAAACGTGTGGTCTTTCTGTCGGCCATCGGCGTCGGGGACAGCTTGAAGGACACCGTTTGGTTCATGCGTTTCCTGATCAAACGCACGAACCTGAGCCATGCCTATGCCGATCACAACTCCGCCGAGCAGGCGTTCCGCGTCTCCGATACGGCCTGGACGCTGGTGCGCGCCATGGGCCTGTCCAACAGCGACAAGGGCAAGGAGCTGATCGTCGGGACGCCTACCACACCAAAGCCCGGCATGATGGTGCGCCGCAGCGCCGTCGCCGGATTTATGCTGGATGCCGCCGAAAATGGCAGAAACATCAACGAGACACCTGTCGTCTCCGAAAAGTAGCCGGGATGGCCCAGTTGCGTTGGCGCAGTCTGAGTGCCGCCTGCGCTGCAATCGATCCCCCCGGTCTGTCGGCCATAAAGTCCATGGACCAGATCTCATTCGGGGGCCGAAGCGTAAAGCAATCGATCCGGGGATGGACGGCAATTCCGCCTTCGGAACGCGTTGCTCGAGCCCTGAACCAGATCATCGAATGGCGTGGTGGCCCTTGGACACTTCGGGTCGGTAACAGCCCGGGAAACATCAGTGGCACTCTTGTGGAATGGGTCGAGAACAGGGGCATCACCCTGTCTTGCATCCAACCTGGCAAGCCCCATCTCCTGCGGGTTTCAATTGCCGATGTGGTGGCAAACTGCCCCTTTGGTCGCGGCGGTGGGACTTGCACGTCTCAACCGGGGATGCGTCACTGACCTGTTGGCGTTGGTATCTCTACGTCCAGAGGCTTCTTCTTGCGCGGTCCAAGGTAGATGATCGAGCCGATGGACATCAAGATCAGCGCAAGCGCTATGGGATGGCTGAACAGCTCTGTCGGGTCGTCATTCGTGATCAGGCGTGCCCGTACCACAGCGCTTTCCAATTGCGGGGTCAGCAGGAAAGCCACGATGAAGGCCACGATGGAATAGCCGAAGGCCCGCATCAGGTAGCCAAAGACCGCGGCGGTGATCATCACGTAGACGCCAAAGGTTGCGCCAGTGATCACGAAGGATCCCGCGAAGCACAGCAGCATTGCTGCGGGGTAGATGACGGTGCCCGGTGCCGAGACGACCATGGCCCAGAAGCGCATGCCGATCTGGCCAACGCCGAGATTGCAGAAATTCGCAACCAGCATCGCGCCGAACATACCGTAGACCAGCTGTGCCTGCTGTTGGAACAGCAAAGGCCCGGGCTGGATGCCGTGGATGATGAAGGCCGACACCAGAAGTGCCGCGGCGATATTGCCGGGGATGCCGAGGGTCAGCAGCGGGATCAGGTTGGCACCGACGACAGCACTATTGGCCGTCTCGGACGCGGCGATGCCCCGAGCGTCGCCCTTACCAAAGGACTCGGGGTCCTTGGCGGCTTGCTTGTTGACCGAATAGCTCAGAAAGCCTGCGGTGGTGGAGCCAAGGCCCGGAATGGCCCCGATCACCGTGCCGATGACAAAGGCGCGGACGGCGACAAAGCGGTTGGCCCAGAATTCGGAAAAGGTCACAACGCTTTGTTCGCGCGTGCGGCCTTTCATGGATATAGCGGAGGTTTGGGTCTTCTTGTCCGAGGCACGCATGCCCAAAAGGCCCACCAGAACGCCGCTCATCGCCAGCGCTCCAATGCTGACCGCGGTCAGCGGGACACCATCGTAAAGCTCGAGCACGCCGAAGGTGAAGCGGGGCGAAGCCATGCCCGGATCAAGCCCGATCGTGGCGACAAGAATGCCGAATGCGGCCGAGATCAGCCCCTTTATCATGGAGTCACCCACCAGTCCGCTGATGACGGTAAAGGCAAGGATCATCAGCGCCGTGATTTCCACCGGCCCCATCTTCAGCGCCACGATCGCCAGAGGGGCGGCCAGAAGGATCAGGACGATGTCACTGGCCAGATCGCCGGAGACCGAGTGATAGAGCGCGTATTTCATCGCCTTGAGCGGCTTGCCGTTCTTGGCCATTGGATGGCCGTCCATCGTGGTGGCCGCCGATTCCGCAGACCCCGGCACGTTGAGCAGGATCGCGGGCACCGCGCCGCCGACCGTTCCGCCCTTGTTGACCGAAATGAGAAAGGCAATCGCGGCCAGCGTGTCCATCCCGTAGGTCAGCGGCACCGCGATGGCCAGGGCCATGATGATACTGAGCCCCGGGATCGCACCCACGATCTGCCCCAGGATCACGCCACCAAGGATGAACATCATGTTCGTCAGCGTAAAAACATCCGCAAACCCGGCAAGCAGGAGGGAAAAATCGACCATGTTGACAGGGTCCTTCAGAATTCAAGACAGAGAGCGCGACAGCACGATCGTGAACAGGAACCACACGAAAATCGGCACGCCGATCAGCGTCGTG
>JBELMB010000316.1:0-3020 GCA_042088665.1 Sagittula sp. | reverse complement strand
GATCCAGTTGCGCGCTACCGCGCACAGATCTCAGTTGCGCGCTACCGCGCACAGACTTCGCCCGTGGCGGCGCGACGCCACCTCCGGGCGCGGCGCCGGTTGTCCCCGGGAACAGCGCGCAGATCGCATACATCTGTCGCAGAGATGGCGGTCAGTTGGCCAAAGCAGGCAGGGCTTTTACGTAATCCGCGACGGCCTGACGCTCCTCTGCGGGGAGTTTCATGAAGTTGTCGACCACAGCCGCCATGTGTCCGCCCGCGCTGTCAAAATCGGGCGTGAACCCGGTCTCGAGGTAGTAGGCGATATCGGTGGCGGACCAATCCAGCGCATCCGGTGTCAGGGGTGGAATCGTGCCACGGCCCGAGGGGTTGGGCGCGCCGCCCATCCAGCGGGCCTCATCCAGCGCGCCAAGCGCGTTGCGCGGCGTGTGGCATTCGGCGCAATGGGCCAGCGTTTCGACAAGGTAGCGGCCGCGCTCAAGATCTGGCGGCACGTCGATCACGTAATCGTCCGACGCAAAGAGCAGCTTCCAGCCGCCCAGTGACCGGCGAATATTGAAGGGAAAGCCCACGTCATGGGGTTTCGACGGCGTGGCGTCAGCAGGCAAGGTCATCATGTAGGCGTGCAGGTCGGTCAGATCCTGCGGTGTGATCTTGCTGTAAGCCACATAGGGAAAGGCCGGGTAATAGTGCTGTCCCTTGGGGGAGACCCCTTGCGTGACGGCATTCGCGAGATCCTCAACCGACCAACCGCCGATCCCGGCCTGTGGATGCGACGAGATGTTCGGCGCATAAAAGGTGCCAAAATCCGAGGCAAAGGGTTGCCCGCCAGCCAGCAGCAGCTTGTCCTCGCTGCGCGGCGCGTGGTGGCACGAGGCACAGCCAGCGGCGGTAAAGACCGCTTCGCCTTTTTCGGCGTCGGCGGTCAGCCCGGCGTAGGTGTCGCTGGACACCTTGCTGGGGGCGGTCAGGACCCATGCGACCCCGGCAGCGACAACCGCTGCCAGGACCAGGAGTTTGAGAATCCGGCGCATCGCTTACTTCGGTGCGCGGTAGGCGTCGTGGCACGCCTTGCAGGTGCCGCCGATCTGACCCAGCATCGGGCCAAGCGCCTCACGGCCGGTGCCTGCAGCGGCCTGCATGGCCGTGGCGGCGGCGCCGTAGGCTTCCCATTTTGACAGCACGTCGCCGATGTTGTCCCAGATGGCGGGCTCGGCGCGGGTGCCCTCGATGGACATGGCGTCGGTGCCTGCGGGCCAGAGCGGGGCCTGGTTGATCATGGACACGGCGACCAGTGTGTCGGCGGCGGCCTGTGCGGCGGCGGCGTCATATTCCACCGCGCCCTTGGCCATGCCACCAAGAATGCCGAGGTTGATCGCCATGACGTTGAACTGTCCCTGACGGGCCTTGACCGCTTGCGGCAGTTCTGCGGCGGCTGCGGTGGTGAGTGCGGCGACCAGCGCTGCGGCGATGAGTGGCTTTTTCATAAGAATGGCTCCCTGTCGTAAATTGCCGCACCCATTGTCGGTCCGGCCTGTAACAAACACATAGTGCTATTGCTAAAAGGAAGGGGCAAGCGTTCAATCGGAAGGGGGTGTCTGGGTTTCGCACATCCCGAGTGCGCGAGCCCCCTCTGAAAGCCTCTGTCGTGACCCCATAATCGCTATGGAAACAGGAGGTTGGCCGGATCGCTCTTGTCAGCCGGACAAAGCCTGCGCTCACGCGACCGTGAACGGCCCGGCGCGGGATTGCGCGCCTTGGGGCTGGATGCCGGATCAGGGGTCCCGTGCCACCCACACCGCAGCGCGCCACGAAAAAAGGGCCAGAACATGCTGGCCCTCTCCAAATCTGCAGGTCTGCGCGTGGAACCGAGGTGTGCGAAACGCGCGCCAGACCGGATCGTTCCGGACCGGCGCGGGTCAAGTTCGTCTCAGAACAGGCTGCTGGGCGTCTGCCACGAGAGGCCGATGCCGAACTGGGTTTCGCCCGCGATCACCGTGCCGACGCCGTAGCGACCGGCGGAATTGGTGGCGTAGATTTCCCATGCCGCGGGGGCGTCATTGCGCAACTGGCGGCGGGCGCCGATGGCCCAGATGTCATCCCCTTCGCTGACAACGCTGTATTCCGCCATGCCGACGAAATTGTTGCCAAAATCCATGTCGATGCCCGTTCCCAGCGCGGACAGGGTGTTGTCCGTAAAGGCCGCAGAGCGGATGTTGCCGCGCAGGCGCACCGTGTCGCTGACAGCGCGCTCTGCGGTGATGCCCGCGTAAAGAACACCAATCGTCGGCTTGTCGAGGTCACGGCTGAACAGCGTGTTGAACCCAAGGCTCAGCGGTGCGCCTTCGTCCTGGCTGAGCGCTTGCCAGCGCAGACCGACCATGGCGCGCAGATCCTCGGTGGTTTCATTGATCAGGGCGTTCTGCGACGTCAGGGCAAAGTTCTCGACGATCACGTCGAACTGGATGTCCGGATCAGGCGAGATCGCAACCGCCACGCCGCCGCTTTCCTCGTTCGTGCCATAGGCGCTGAACCGGACGCTGTTGCTGCCGATGGTTTGTGCGCCGGGCATCGTCAGGCCCTCGCGGAACTGCGCAACACCATCCGCCGCCGCGAGGCGCGTGCCGTAGCGCGGGATGTTGAAGCGTTTGCGCGAGGGGGTGATGGTGAACTCCGCCCCGATGATCGCGTCGTCGCCACTGGCCACATAGCGCAGGTCATCGGTGATCGGCGTGTTGCCCTGGCTGGTGGAGAAATAGAGGCTGGCAGTGGTCTGCGGCGTCAGCGCATAGCGGACGCCCGCAGCGTAGAGCGTGTCCGCATTGGTGCCTTCGGGCCCCTGATCTTCGGCGCGGAACAGCTGCTTGGCGTTGCCGTAGACATAGAGCCGGTCGTTGATCGCATAGCCCGCGCCCAGCGAGAGAAAGCCGCGGCCGCCATAGCCTTTTGCGGTGCCGATCTCATCCGGCATATGGGTATAGCCGAGGCTGCCGGTCAGGGCGAGACCGGTGTCGAACCGGT
>JBELMB010000315.1:0-3069 GCA_042088665.1 Sagittula sp. | reverse complement strand
CACTTATCAACACACTCTAAGCCGCGTCAGAGCAGGCAGACCGGACGCTTACACCGCGCGATCCGGGAGATCACTTCGGCAGAGGCGTTGGATCTTCTTCGGAAGGTGGAGCGGTCGGGGCGTCGAGAGACCGCGAAGAAGCTTCGGGGCATACTATCCGGCGTTTTCCGCCCCGCTGTCGCTACACTGCGCGCTGACATTGATCCCACGCAAGGGTCTGCCATCGCGGACGAGGCCCTAAAACGCATCGCACGGCAGTCTGCGGTTCAGAAAGAGCCCCGTGGAGTGTCACCGGAACAGCGCGTCGAGATCAGGCAAGCACAGGCAAAGCCGATCTTCGATGATCTGGAAACATGGCTGCACGCCCAACTGCCCAGCATCTCGGGAAAATCGCCGCTGGCAGGCGCAGTCCGCGATGCCCTGACGCGCATGGCGCGGCTGCGTCCTTTCCTTGACCACGGCATTTTGAAGCCGGACAACTACACCGCCGAACGGGCGATGCGCTCAGTAGCAATCGGGCGCAAGAACGACCTGTTTGTCGGGACACAGGCTGGCGGCCGGGCCATCGCTATCGCTTACACCCTGATCGAATTCACATATTGCGGGACAAACCGAATTTTCGCTGAAAATTCAGAGAGGTCCGCTTTTTGGTGCGCGGTCGTCGTTGGTCATTGCCGATGACCAGAATCAAGCAAGCCTTGATCAGGTCGCTATTGATCCCCTGAAACGCAGCGGCCTGCGACCCATGTCGCCTTGAGGTCAGCTGGCGTTGCCCGCATGATCAGAGCTTGCAAAAGGTCGTCGTCCGAAAGCGGCACAAGGGCCGTGTCCGGCAGATCGACCAGAACCGCATCAAATTGACGCTCCGCTGCGAATAGCCCAATGGGCAAGCCCAAAACATCTGCGCCGCCCATGGTCGCAAGCCAAAAAGCATCACGGAAGTCGATACGGCTTTCCGGGACGCCCCGGGTGGACTGCTCTTTGGACGGATCGGTACCGGTCTCGAGCATGCGCGACATCGCGACAGCCGCGCGTGCATTGTCGAGCAAGAACGCGCTTGGCCCGCCTGAGATGTCGGTGCCCAAACCGACGCGTACCGACTTTTCCAAGGCCCGTCGCAAGGGGAAGGCTGCATTGGCGAAATAGGTGTTGGACAGCGGGCAATGAGCGATTCCGGCCCCCCGTTCGCGGATCAAATCCATATCCTCGTCATCGATGAACCCGGCATGGGCCAAGACCGTGCGGCGGGTCAGCAGACCAAAGCTGTCGAGCGCAAAGGTGTCCGACATCCCGCATCGCGCGTGGACGAACTGATGTTCCCAATCACTTTCAGAGCAATGAGTCTGGATCGGCGCATCCATTTCGGCGGCCAGTTTCCCCAGCCCTGCAAGCGCTTCATCGCTGCATGCGGGGATGAAACGCGGTGTAACCGTGGCTTCGACCAGCGTGTTATCGGGGATCGCACGCACGGCTGTGATAAAATCGGCGGTGTCTTTGACCGCTGCCCTTGCATCGGCATCACGGTAGTAATCGGGGCAGCTTTCGGGATCATCCATCGCGACCCGCCCGACGAGGGCACGCTGTCCTTGTTCAACACAGATCTCTGCCAGACGCAGGCTTGAGGCGGGGTGAATTGTTGCAAAGTAAACAGCGGTCGTCGTCCCGCCCGCCAGCAGACGGCGAACCATGGCACAGTAGACTTCGGTCGCAAAATCGAGGTCGCTGTATCGTGCTTCCAATGGAAAAGTGTACTTCAACAGCCAGTCTTCGAGCGGCACATCCAGTGCCATCCCAAGTTGCGGGAACTGCGGCGCGTGGATGTGCAGATCGACCAGCCCGGGGATCAAAACCCCTTGTCCGCGCAAGTCATTCGTATCGAGGGGTGTTTCGTCCGCACTATAGGGCGCGACCGAGGTGATCATCCCCGCGCTGTCGACAGAAACGAGCGCATCGGGGATGCGCTCGATCTGGCCCCGTTCGGGGCTATGCAAAATGTCGGCCCGAAACCGGGGCACGATGCCAGGCAGCCCTACTGCGGAATGCGGGTTTCAACACCCGCCACCAGCCAGTCGATGCCGGACATGGACTTGTCATCAATGACCTCACCATCGGCAAGACGTTCGGTGCCATCTTGATCCACGATCGGACCCGTCAGCGGATGGAATTCACCAGCCCGCATCGCCGCTTCTGCGCTTTCGATCATCGCTATCGTTTCGTCAGAGATCGAAGAGGACCAGCTTTTCACATCGACCGTGTCATCGATGTAGCCGCCCCAGAACGCTTCGCCCTTGAAGGTGCCATCCATGGTCGCTTGCGCGCTTTTGACGAAGAAGCTGGACCAATCGGCAATCTGTGAGGCCAGCAGCCAATTGGGTGCGTATTCTTTCATGTCCGATGATGTGTTGATGACCCAAACGCCTTCTTCCTCGGCAACAGTCACAACAGACGGCGTATCTTGGTACAATGAGTAAATCACGTCCGAGTCCTGCGCCATCAAAGCGCGCGCACTTTCCTGCGCTTTGGGTGGATCGAACCAAGAGTTCAGCCAGACGACCTTGACCGTTACATCCGGGTTCACGGCCTGGACGCCAAGTGTGAAGCCGTTGATCATGCCCACGACCTCGGGGATCGCGAAGGCCGCCACGATACCAACGGTGTCGGTTTCTGTCACATCCGCCGCGGCCATGCCCACAAGATAGGAGGTCTCATAATTCCGGCTTTGGAAGTTGCTGAAATTGTCAGCGAGCAGATAGCCCGAGGCGTGGATGAAGGTCAGATCAGGGCGCCGTTCGGCCAAGGAAATACCATCGTTCATGTAGCCAAATGAGCCAAGCATGATCATGTCGGCGCCTTGCGCGGCCATCTGGTTGATGATGCGCGCGGCGTCTGGGCCTTCGGGGACGTTTTCGACAAAGAATGTCTCGACCTTATCGCCAAAAGCCTCCTCAATTGCGAGGCGGCCGGCATTCAACTCTGCTGACCAACCCACGTCTGCGATGGGTGAGGGATAGACAAAGCCGATCTTCATCGGGTCATCAGCCGCTGCAGGCAAAGCGAGAGTAGATCGGA
>JBELMB010000314.1:0-3076 GCA_042088665.1 Sagittula sp. | reverse complement strand
GGTGTCCGAGACAGGTGATCAAGTCGGGCAACCAAGACAGGCAATCAAGACGGGCGATCAAGACGGCCCCTCGGCGTCCCGCAAGGACAACGGCGGGGGTTTTCATCTGTCAATCTTGCGTGCATCTTTTGCGTGCAACGGACGAGGAGTTCCCCATGACCCAAACCATGATCGGCGTGATCGGCGGCTCGGGCCTATACGAGATCGACGGCCTTGAAGACGCCACCTGGCAAGCGGTGGACAGCCCCTGGGGAGCCCCGTCCGACGAGATCCTGACAGGTGTTCTGAACGGGGTCAAAATGGCTTTTCTGCCGCGCCACGGCCGCGGTCATGTGCACGCGCCCACAACCGTCCCCTACCGCGCCAATATCGACGCACTGAAGCGGTTGGGTGTGACGGATGTGATCTCCATCTCGGCCTGTGGCTCCTTCCGCGAGGAGATGGCGCCGGGGCACTTCGTGGTGGTCGACCAATTCATCGACCGGACCTTTGCCCGGGAAAAGAGCTTTTTCGGCACAGGCCTTGTGGCCCATGTCTCCGTGGCCCACCCCACATGTCCCCGCCTCGGCGAGGCCTGCTTTGCCGCCGCCAAGGATGCCGGGATCACGGTGCACAACGGGGGCACCTATCTGGCCATGGAAGGCCCGCAATTCTCATCCGTCGCAGAGTCTAGGATGTACCGCGAAAGCTGGGGCTGCGACGTGATTGGCATGACCAACATGCCGGAAGCCAAACTCGCGCGGGAAGCGGAGCTTTGTTACGCTTCCGTGGCGATGGTCACCGATTACGACAGCTGGCATCCAGATCACGGGGCCGTCGACATCACGGAAATCATCAAGACCCTGACAGGCAATGCGGACAAGGGCCGCGATATGGTGCGCCGCCTGCCGGGACTGCTGGGCGAAGACCGCGCGCCTTGCCCGCATGGCTGCGACCGCGCGCTGGAGTTTGCGCTGCTTACGGCCCCCGAAAAACGCGACCCGGCGCTGCTCGCCAAGCTCGACGCCGTTGCGGGGCGGGTGTTGTGACCCAAAGCCGGCGCAGAACGCGGGGTCAACCCCGCGCTACGGGTCGTGTCGCGTCTGGCGCGCATCTTGTCCCCGCCTTGGCGTCATGGCCTGTGGTGGCCAGCGCCATCTGGTTCGGAAGCCTCGCGCTGCCGGTGGCCGCAGAGACGGTCGTCACGCGCACGGACAGCTTTATCATGGGGGCCGGGCGCTGGACCTGCGAAGAGGTTCTCGGCACCTTGCAGTCCGGCGACGCGGGACGCCGGGGAGAAGTGGCGGGCTGGCTTCTGGGCGTCTGGAGCCGCGCGACCACAGAGCGCAGCACGGCCTTCACCGACATTGTCGAGAAGGTGGGCGGACAGGGTATCTTTGAGGCGACCGTGGCGGAGTGTCGTCGCGCGCCCGGGTCCACGTTACTCTACCGTGTCACCTACGAGATGATCGACAACACCGCCCCGGGTCAGTGAACGCGATCCATGCGTGCTGTGTCATTCGCTTTCGGGATCGCCATGGCGGTGAGCGCGCCGGCCCAGGCCCAGGATTTTGTAGAGACGCGCGGGCCTTTGTCGGACGAGGATTTCTACCGGCTCGTGGCCTGTGCCGCGCCCCCCGGTGAACCCTGTACCAAACGCGTCCTGCGCTGGCCGACCGAGCGCCCCCTGCGCGTGCATCTCGCCTCGCTTGACCCGGCCTTTCTCGGTGGCAAGCAAAAGCGCGCGCGTGCGGCCCTTGTGCGCGCCGTGCAATACATCAACGCCACCGACAGCGCCTTGCGCCTCGAGCAAGTCCCACCTGACGTCGAGGCAGACATTCGCATCCATTTTCTCGACACAGATGGGCGCGTTCCGCTCTCCGGGACGGGGATCGATGGCGCTGACGGCACCAGAGTGACCGGCGCCCGGGTGATCGTATGGTCCAACCGCGCCACCGGATTGATCAAGCAGGCCACGATCCTTTTTGGCACGCGCCTGCACATCCGCCACTACGAATCCGCCATGTTGGAGGAAGTGACACAGGCGCTGGGGCTGTTGACAGATATTCGCAACCCGACCTACGAGGGTGTCTCGATCTTCTCGCAGGACAGCAACGCATCCAAACGCTTTGGTGCGCAGGATCTCATGGTGCTGCGCCGACATTACCCAAAGGACTAAGGGCCATGGACTTCTCGCTTTGGTTGACCTTTGTGGCAGCGGCCACCGCGCTGCTTTTGGTGCCCGGCCCTACGGTGCTTCTGGTGCTCTCATATGCAATAAGCCACGGGCGACGGACAGCCCTGGCCTCTGCAGCCGGGGTCGCCATGGGGGACCTGATCGCCATGTCGCTTTCGCTTGCCGGGTTGGGCGCGTTGGTGGCGACCTCGGCGGCGCTCTTCACCCTGCTGAAGTGGGTCGGGGCCGCCTACCTGATCTGGCTCGGGATCAAGCTGATCCGGTCCGCGCCCAGCGGCGCCCTGCCCGTCCCGCAAGAGAACGTCACGCCGCGCGCAGTCTTCTGGCATAATGCGACGGTGACAGCGCTGAACCCAAAGAGCATCGCGTTCTTCATTGCCTTCGTGCCGCAATTCGTCAGCGCCGGTCAGCCGCTCTGGCCGCAGTTTGCCGTGCTGACAGCCACTTTCGTGTCTCTCGCTGCGCTGAACGCACTGGCCTACGCGCTCGCAGCCGCCCGGCTGAGACGTCACATCACGCGGCCCGGGGTGCAGGGCTGGCTCACCCGGGCAGGGGGCGCCACGTTGATTGCGATGGGGATCCTGACCGCGACGCTGCGGCGGACCTAGCAACTGTTTCCCAAAGGCGGACGCCACAAACACGCCGATAGACTCGCCTGCATTGCGGCCTCCGCCAGCCACCCTCGACACCATCGCGCCAACAAGACGGGCGACCCGAACGCATCCACCTTCACGACGGATCGTAGCGCGGGGTTGACCCCGCGCCGCTCATTCACCCTGCCGCTGTCCATTCCGTTTAAGGAAGTCACGAATGAAGTGCCGCACCTCGCGTGATGCAGAAGTGTCCAGCACAGAAATAACGAAGTGCTGTTCATTATCGTAACGGCGTTCTCGTCCTTTC
>JBELMB010000108.1:0-17783 GCA_042088665.1 Sagittula sp. | reverse complement strand
CACCCGCCGCCAGATGCAGGTCGCCCACGCCCAGCACATGGTTGATCGACCAGCCGTCGCAAAACGGACCTTCGAGACCGACATCGCCGTCTGAATACGTCAGCCGGAAAAGCCCCTTCGTGGTGCCGATCTGCAATGTGGTGGACTGCGTGCGGTTCCGCTGGCCGTCCCGAGTGCCGGACTGTGTCATGACTCCCCCCTTTTCGGCCATTCTAGCACGAAAAAGGGCGCAAGCGGAGCAGTCACCGCATCCAGAAGCCTTCACGTTTGATCGTGTTGCGGATCGCCTGCTCGCGCCGCGGCAGATCCGACTGGTCGAACAGGGCGCGCACCTTGGCGCCACGTTTTTGATAGATCATCCGCTTGAAAGGCTCATACATCTTGAGCACCTTCTTGATCTTGTTGGGTTCTGCGATCTCTTCGAGCAGGCGCACCACCTCATCGGATTCGCGCGCGAACAGCAGGGGCAGGGTGCGGTAGTGGCAGGTCACGCTGCCGTCCAGCAATCCCGGGGGAAGGGTGTCGCGCCCCCCGCCGAGGCCGTGGATGACCAGCGGCAGCGCCACCTGGTCAAGCCATGGATCGAGGCTCTGGCAAATCAGTTCCGGCGGCGGCGTGTCGCGAATCTCCAGCGCGTAGTCGAGGAAGGTCTGGCCAAAGACATGCGGACATTTGTAGAAAAAGAAGCCTGCGTTGAAATACAGGTAGCGCTGCCAGTATTCGTCAGGATGGTCAAGATCGAGGCTGGACTCGAAATCGAGACCAAAGCGATCATAAAGCGATTTCCAGATCTGGCTGTAGCCCGGGCCGTAAAGCTCCGGCTGGGGCCATGTGCCTTCGCGCCGCAGCGAGGCCGTGGGCCGATCGAAATCGAAGGGCACCTTTGACAGGTCGTCAAGGATCAGCGTGTCCGTGTCGAAGAACACGAAAGGCTCTCCCTTGGGCAGATGCAGCAGCGCCTCGATCTTGTTGCCATAGGGATAGGCCTGGCCAAAATGCCGCGAGGGGAACCGGATGATCTCCGCCCCAAGCGCCAGCAACGTCGCGCGCGCATCCGCATCGCGAATACTGGGGTCCCTGGTCCAGAGCGGGCCGGGTTCTGGTTCCGCGACAAAGAGGCGAAATCCCGGACCGGGGCTGCGCACCTGCAACGAGGCCGCAAACAGCAGCGCCTCATAGGCCAGGCGGCCGTTCTGGCCGACGATCAGGAGGTTGACGGTTTGCGCGCTTTGGGCGGGGCGTGCCATGCTGGGGCTGCTCATCTGTCTTTCAGGGCCTGTCGACAAGGGGGCCAAGCGCCGCCCGGAATCGGTTCCAAGGTGTTTTTGTTATGTGTTTTGCGTCAGTATACGCGGGCGCGTGCCATGTCGAAAGAACGGATCGCATGTGATTTTGCCGAAAGGCCCGTGGCCGGGGCGTCTGCCCGGTCGGGGCGGTGCCCGGACGCTGCGGGCAGGAAAGGATTGAAAAGACCCTCTCATGATTGATTTTGTCTTGCTTGTGATTGCCCTTGCCGCTGGCGGTGGTGGCGCTGAGAGCCGCGCCGCGCCCGAGACCCTGACGCTTGACCTGCCGCCCGCCGGAGGGGTCGCGGCCTCTTCGGAAGAAGCGCCTCCCGATTATGTGGCTCCGGTCGCCGAGACGCCTGCGCCCTCGCCTTATACAGCAGAGCCGCAAGTGGCGACCGGCCGCTTTCTGACGGCGCTGGAGGTCAAGCCCATCATGGGCGCCACCCGTGCAAATTGGGTCGCCGTGCGGGAATACAACGGCCAGGACCTCGTCTATATCACGCATATCTGGTCATGGCGCTGCGGGTTGGTGGCGATGAAGTTCGCGGTGAACGGGGCACCGCTCGAAGACTGGCCGCTGCCGGTCTGCCGCGAGGCCACAGCCTCTCCCACGGCGATCCTTTCGGAGGATGGCGATCCCTACCGCAGTTTTGCGCTGGGATCTGTCGAGACGGTGACCGTGGAATTGATCTACGACGACCTCACCACGGAAAAGGCGACCTTCAACAGGCTGGGCGTCCTGATGCCCTGAGCCCGTCGCGTTGCAAGGGGCGCGGGGTCAACCCCGCGCCACATCGGCAGCGCGTTTTGGCTGCACATCCTGTCCCCGCCTGAACGGCGCTTGGTGGGTTGTCCCGAAAAGACCTCGGCCTGGCCCGACCCTCCTTGCCCGAGCGGGACGTGACCGCCTCGCCAGCACGGGTCAGAGCACTATGGGCTCCAGCACCTGTGGTTCGATCACCTGCACGCCGGGCAACCCTGCCACCATGGCCTCTGCCGACTGCTCCAGCAGCGGGAACGTGCGATAGTGGCAGGGGATCACCGTTCCGAAGTTGAAATATTTCTGCGCCGCATAGGCCGCGAGGTCCATGTCCATGGTGTAATGCCCGCCTGCCGACAGCACACCAACCTCGGGTTTGTAGTAATCGCCGATCCAGTCCATGTCGGCCATCGGCGCGGTGTCTCCGGAGAAGTAGAGGCTTTGCCCGCCGCCGCGCAGCACAAATCCCGTCTCGGCGCCCATGTAGCGGTGCTGTCCGTCGATCGCCATGCTGGAGGAATGCGACGCCGGCACCATGCTGACCGACAGGTCGCCAAAATGCACGGTGCCGCCCTTGTTGAAGGCCGCCCCTTCCACCGCGCCGCGCGCAAAGAGCGCCTGCGCCAGTTCGTACATCCCCGAGACCGGCGCGCGACAGCGCTGCGAGATTTCCGACACATCCGTGGTGTGGTCAAAATGCCCATGGGTGACGAGGATCTGGTCCACGCCGTCCAAAACGCTGTCGCCATCCTTGTCAGCCAGCATCGGATTGCCGGTGATCCATGGATCGATCAGGACCGCCTGTCCTGCCATGTCGATCCGAAAACTTCCGTGTCCCATCCAGGTGAGTTTCATACGCGCCTCCCAAGCATCGTGGTGCCGCCAGCCTAGCGGCAATCCCCCGCTGCGCGAAAGCCCCAGCGCGGGCTGCCGGTTTTTCGGTCATCGCCGCCGTGCAGCCCCGCACACAGGGCCGCGCCGCGTTGACCTTGCGGGCCCTCGTGTTACGCCTAGGCGAGCCCCTCAAAGGAGACGTGCCATGGACTGGACCCGCGCCGTGGACGGATATTGCGAGCGTCTCTCCCCCGAGTTCTGGGCGGAGCCGGTCAATGCGGTGACGAACCTCGCCTTCCTGATCTCTGCAGTGGTGATGTGGCGGCGCAGCTTTGGGCTGGGGCGGGCGATGGCGGGGGTGCTGTTTGCGATCGGGGTGGGGTCGTTCCTGTTCCACACCTTTGCGCAGCCCTGGGCGGCGCTTGCGGATGTGCTGCCGATCCTGGGGTTCATCCTGCTTTATGTGTTTGTTGCCAATCGCGATTTCTGGGGGCTGTCGCTCTGGCCTGCGCTGGGGATGACGGCGATGTTCTTTCCCTACGCCGCTGCGCTCGTGCCGCTGTTCGGATTGATCCCCTGGATGGGCGGTTCAGCGGGCTACGCGCCGGTGCCGTTGCTGATCCTCGGCTATGCCATCGCGCTGCGTCACCGCGCCCCGCTGACAGCCCGTGGACTGGCCATCGGGGCGGGGCTGCTGGTCCTGTCGCTGACGGCGCGCACGGTGGATTTGCCGTTTTGCGGATCGCTGTCGCTGGGCACGCATTTCCTGTGGCATCTGCTCAATGCGGTCATGCTGGGCTGGATGATCGAGGTCTGGACCCGGCACATGCTTGCGGGCGCCCGTCCAGAGCGCTAAAGCGACCGGGAACATTGCCCGAGACATCAATGAATGAGGCCCCCATGTCGATCGACATCGAGACCGCCGCGCGCGTGGCAAAGCTAGCCCGCATCAAGGTGGAAGAGCAGGATTTGCCGGCCATGGCGCATGCTTTCAACGAGATCCTGGGCTTTATCGAGCAATTGGGCGAAGTGGACGTGGACGCGGTCGAGCCGATGGTCTCCGTCACGCCGATGCGCCTGAAGCGTCGGGTCGATGGCGTCACCGACGGCGGCATCCCGGACGCGGTGCTGTCCAATGCGCCCGACCACAGAGAAGGCTTTTTTGCCGTGCCGAAGGTGGTGGACTGATGAGCGAACTCCCCGGAATGAAGATTGCCGAGGCCCGTGATGCCCTCCGCAAGGGCGACCTGACCGCGCAGGAATTGACGCAAAGCTGCCTTGAAGCGGTCGAGGCGGCCGATGCGCTGAACGCTTTCGTGCACAAGACGCCCGAAATCGCGCAGGACATGGCCAAGGCGGCGGACGTACGTCTGCAGGCGGGCGAGGCGCCCAGCCTCTGCGGCATCCCCCTCGGGATCAAGGACCTGTTCTGCACCAAGGGCGTGGCCTCGCAGGCCGCCTCCGGCATCCTCGAAGGCTTCGTGCCGCATTACGAAAGCACCGTGACGCAGCAGTTGTTCGATACCGGCGCGGTCATGCTGGGCAAGCTCAACATGGACGAGTTCGCCATGGGCTCCTCCAACGAGACGAGCGTCTACGGCAACGTGGTGAACCCCTGGCGGCGCGACGGAGACGAGACCGCGCTGACGCCCGGCGGCTCCTCTGGCGGGTCTGCCGCGGCGGTTGCGGCGGATCTCTGCCTTGCGGCCACGGGAACGGATACCGGCGGTTCCATCCGCCAGCCCGCCGCCTTTGTCGGCATCACCGGCATCAAACCCACCTATGGCCGCTGTTCGCGCTGGGGCATTGTCGCCTTTGCCAGCTCGCTCGATCAGGCCGGGCCGATGACCAAGGACGTGCGCGACGCGGCGATCATGCTGCAGGCCATGTGTGGTCACGATCCAAAGGACAGCACCTCTGCGGATCTCGCCGTGCCGGATTTCGAAGCCATGCTTACCGGCGACATCAAGGGCAAGAAGATCGGGATTCCAAAGGAATACCGTATGGACGGCATGCCCGATGAGATCGAGGCGCTCTGGGCGGACGGGCGGGCCATGTTGGCCGATGCCGGGGCAGAGATCGTCGATATCTCGCTGCCGCACACCAAATACGCGCTGCCCGCCTATTACGTCATCGCCCCGGCAGAAGCATCGTCGAACCTCGCGCGCTATGACGGCGTGCGCTACGGCCACCGGGCAAAGCTGGCGCAGGGCGACGGCATCACCGAGATGTACGAAAAGACCCGCGCCGAAGGTTTTGGCGAAGAGGTCAAGCGCCGTGTCATGGTCGGGACCTACGTGCTCTCGGCAGGGTTCTATGATGCCTATTACAATCGTGCACGAAAAGTCCGTACTCTGATCAAGAAGGACTTCGAGGATGTTTTTGATGCTGGAATCGACGCAATTCTGACCCCGGCGACCCCGTCGGCCGCCTTTGGTCTGGGTGAGATGGCCGATGCGGATCCTGTGCAGATGTACCTCAACGACGTGTTTACCGTGACGGTCAACCTTGCCGGGCTGCCGGGCATCTCCGTGCCTGCGGGTCTCGACAAGCAGGGGCTGCCGCTTGGCCTGCAACTGATCGGACGCCCTTGGGAAGAGGGTGACTTGCTGAATACCGCTTATGCGCTTGAGCAGGCGGTCGGCTTTGTTTCCAAGCCGCGCAAATGGTGGTAAGCCGCCCGGTAAAAGAAGGGGCAGAACCAGCAATGCGTTACTTTATCCTGGCAGCGTCCGTTGTGGCGCTGGCCGCGTGTCAGCCGAGGGTGCCTGACAGCGCCGCCAACGTGCCGGATCCCGGCACGGGCGTGGGCTTTGGCAATTACGACGAATACCGTTCGGATCGCGAGGCGCAGCTGACCGGCGCGCAGACGCCGACCACGGTCACGGGCCCGGGCTCCAATGCTGCAATAGCCCCGGCACCTGCCACAGCCGTCGGGTCCGCGCCGAATGCATCTGAACAGACCGCCGCGCAGCAGGCCGCCGCGCTGAACTCCGGTCAGGCGCCGCTCGAGGCCTCGCCCTCGAACCCCGCGCCGCAGATCGTGGCGAATGCCTCCGGTATTTCTGGCGAGAATGACTTCAACGCGGTCTCGGCCAAGCGCGACATCGCCGCCGATGCGGCCTTGCTGGAACAGAACCGCGCCCGCTACCAGGTGATCCAGCCGACGGAATTGCCCACGCGATCCGGCACGGGACGGCCCAATATTGTCGAATACGCGCTGCGCACCTCGAACCCTCTGGGCACGCCGCTCTACCGGCGCAGCGGGTTGCGCGCGGATGCACGGTTCCAGAAATCCTGCGGTGGCTTTGCCTCACCCGATCTCGCGCAAGAGGAATTCCTCGCGATGGGTGGACCGGAGCGTGACCGCAAGGGCATGGATCCGGATGGCGACGGCTTTGCCTGTGGCTGGAACCCGGCGCCCTTCCGCGCCGCCAAGGGCTGACGGCCCGCGACGTTTCCGGCATGGAACCGGCGCCGATCTGGTATCCTTCGGTCAACTGCGGACCGCGGCGCGATGGCGCCCGGCCCGACATGATCGTCTTGCATTACACGGCAATGAACAGCGCCGAGGCCGCGCGCGACTGGCTCTGCGCGCCTGCCAGCCAGGTCTCTGCCCATTTCGTGATCGCCGAAGACGGGCGCCTCTGGCAATTGGTGCATGAGGCCGACCGCGCATGGCATGCAGGGCAGGGGGCGTGGGGCCCGATCAGCGACGTGAACTCTCACAGCATCGGGATCGAGTTGGGAAACACCGGCGCGCATCCCTTCCCGGACCCCCAGATGCGCGCGACGGAGATGCTGCTGGATCACCTCATGACCCGCTGGCATATCCCGGCAGAGCGTGTCGTGGGGCACAGCGACACCGCCCTTGGGCGCAAGATCGATCCGGGCCGCCGCTTTGACTGGCGTCGACTCGCGCGGGGCGGACGGTCGATCTGGCCAGACTCCACCGCTTCGACATCCCTCTGCGAGGAGCGTTTCGGGCATGATGCGCGGCGTTTCGGGTATGACTACTCGCCGGAGAGGTCCGAGGCGGTGCGAAATGCGGTCCGCATGCGCTTTCGCCCTCACGCCTCAGGCCCGCTTTGTGCCGAGGATTGCGCGATCATGGCGGACCTCGCCCATCGCTTCCCCGTAAGGGGCCTGCCCGCGCCTCAATCCAGCCGGTAGGGCAGGACGTCGCGACGGTAGGGCGTGGTCGAAAGTCGCTTTTCCAGCGGCGGAACAGAGCGTTGGTGGCAGGCCGTGCGCTCGCAGATGCGGCAGGAGATCCCGATCGGCTCAAACGCCGAAGCGCGCGTGAAATCAAGGTCGTCCGCATATACAAGGGCCGCTGCGTGGCGCACTTCGCATCCGATGGCGATGGCATAGCGCCGCACCGGCGCGCCAAAATGCCCACCTGTCTTGGACACGTCCCGCGCGAGGCTGACATAGCGCACCCCGTCCGGCGTTTCCGCCAGTTGGCGCAGGAACCGCCCCGGTGTCTCAAAGGCCCGGTGCACGTTCCACAGCGGGCAGGCCCCCCCGAAGCGGGCAAACTGCAATCGCGTGGCCGAATGCCGCTTTGTGATCGTGCCGGCCTGATCGACGCGGACAAAAAAGAAAGGCACCCCCTTGGCCCCCGGACGCTGCAACGTCGAAAGACGGTGCGCCACCTGCTCGATCGAGGCACCGAACCGCGCCGCCAGCAATTCCAGATCGTGCCGCGTGTCCTGTGCCGCCGCGAGGAATTCCTTGTAGGGCATCATCGCGGCCCCGGCAAAATAGTTCGCCAAACCCAGCTTTGCGATGGCGCGCGCCTCATCGGTGTGGAAGCGTGCCAGATCCAGCGTGGCCTCCAGCAACTGGTTCTGGCGCAGCAGGGCGATCTGCACAAACAATTGAAATGTCTGTGTTTCCATCGGCACAAGTGAGGACAGGACCAGCGTGTGCCGCTCTGGATCAAAGGTGCGCATCGGGGCGTTCTGGGCAAATTTCACCGCGACGCCGCTGTTTTCCAGCCGCGCGACAGCCGCCGCGCGCAGGTCGCCCTCACCGGACAAGAGATGCGCAAAATGCTCCGCCGCGCGGTCCACCGCGTCGATGTAGTTGTCACAGTAGTGAAAGAAGTCGCGCACTTCTTCCCATGGGCTGGGCTGCAGTTGCGAGCCTTCGCGCCCCAGTGCCTCGTCCAGCGAAGCCAGCCGTTCGTGGGTTTGCCGATAGGCGCGGTGCAGCGCAAGGAAGGCCCGCGCCAGCACGGGCGCATTGGACGCAGTCAGGCGCAGGTCTGCCAGTTGCGGCGTCGCCTCGCCAAAGACCGGATCGGCAAGCGCTTCGCGCATATCGGTGACCAACCGTTCCGCATCGCCCTGGCCCAGTTCCGTGACATCGAATCCAAACTCCTGCGCCAAGGCCAGAACAACCGTTGTGCTAACAGGCCTGTTGTTGTTCTCCATCTGGTTGAGATAGGGCAAGGAAATGCCAAGTTTGGCCGCGAAATCCTTTTGCGTCAGTGACAGACGCCCGCGGATATCGCGCAATTTTGCGCCAGCGTACAGTTTCTGGGTGGCCATGGCCGGTCTTTCAAATGGGGTGCATCGCGCGGGCGCCCGCCTTGGCGGCGGGGCAGGGCGCGTTTGCATATTTGCGAGTGTTCCGCATGATCTTTGCAGATTTGCTTAGGCCGCGTCCAGCCTCTGCAGGTGCTTCTCGCGCAAGATCACCAGAACGATGGCCACGACCCCGGCACAAGCACTGAGAAACATCATCCACAGCAACGGCCAGGCCCCGGTTTCCGGCGTCAGCAGAACACCGGCCAGCTGCGACAGCGCGGCCCCCCCGCCCAGCATGATCGCGCCCGAAAGGCCCGAAGCCGTGCCCGCAAGGTGCGGCCGCACGGACAGCGCACCGGCGGTCGCATTGGGAATGGTCAGCCCGTTGCCGAGCCCGACAAATGTCATGAACCCAAAGAAACTCAGGGCGGAGCCATATCCCGCGGCAAAGGTCAAAATCGACAGACCCATACCGAAAGTGACGATAATCGCGCCCCAAAGGATCATCCGGTTGATACCGAACCGCGCTGAAAACCGTCCCGACAGGTAATTTCCTGCCGCATAGCCGATCGCGGGCACCCCGAATAGCGTGCCAAGCAGCGAAATGGACATGCCAAAGACTTCGGTCCCCACAAAGGCCGCCCCGCCAATGTAGGAAAAGAACGCCCCCGAGGCAAAGGTCGCCGCCAGCGCATATCCCCAGAACCGGGGGCTGCGAAACAGCTCTGGATATTCCTTGAACTGCTGCCGGAGGGTCAGCCCGCTCTTGACCGCGGTTTCACCCAGATCACGCCATGTCAGCCACAGCAGCGCGATGCCAAAGATCAGCATCGCCCAGAAATTGGCCCGCCAATGCAATGTATCGGTCAACCAGCCGCCAAGGATCGGGGCCAGCATGGGCACCATGGCCATGCCCATGGTCACATAACCGATCATCGAGGCCGCCTCGTTCGGCGGATAAAGATCCCGCACCGCGGCGCGGCTCAACACCATGGCCACGACAATGGTCGACTGGATCATGCGGAACACAAGGAAGGTCACGATGTCCCCGGCCAGCGCACACCCCAAGGTGGCCACGACAAAGATCGCGATGCCCCCCAGGATCACCGGCCTGCGCCCCAGCTTGTCCGAGATCGGTCCGATAAAAAGCTGCAGGATCGCGTTCATCCCAAGATAGCCGCCGACGGCCAGCTGCATCACCCAGTAATCGGTGTTGAAGTCATCGGCCATGATCTGCAACGAGGGCACGAAGATGTTCATCACAAGCGCCGACATGCCCGCAAGCAGGACCAGTGTGACAATATGAGGCGGAGTGCTGCGGTCCAAAAACCGTATCTGAGGAGCTTGGCTCATACCCTAATCGGTAGGACGATCGGTATGATTTGTCCAACGATCCCAGTCAGATTCAGAGATATTCGCATATTTGCAATATTCTAAACGGGATTTATTCAGAATTTGCAAATTTGCCAGTATGTCCTTGAGGCCCGGCCCGGGGCCTGTATTTTCACGCCAACCGAAACAAGGGGGCGTCAAGCGCCCTGCTGCGTGAAAACCGAGGGCCGCCCATGAAGGATATCATCCAGGAACTGCACGACCGCCGCGAGAACGCCCGCCTGGGCGGGGGGCAAAAGCGCATCGACAGCCAGCACGCCAAGGGCAAGCTGACGGCGCGCGAGCGGGTCGAGCTGTTGCTCGATGAGGGCAGCTTCGAGGAATATGATACCTTTGTTGCGCATCGGTGCACCGATTTCGGAATGCAGGACAACCGCCCCTATGGCGATGGCGTCGTGACCGGCTGGGGCACGGTCAACGGTCGGATGGTGTACGTCTTCAGCCAGGATTTCACCGTCTTGGGCGGTTCCGTGTCCGCCACCCATGCGGCCAAGATCTGCAAGGTCATGGATATGGCGGTGCAAAACGGCGCCCCGGTGATCGGGCTCAACGACAGCGGCGGTGCGCGCATTCAGGAGGGGGTGGACAGTCTCGCAGGCTATGCCGAGATCTTTCAGCGCAACATCGAGGCCTCCGGCGTGATCCCGCAGATTTCCGTGATCATGGGCCCCTGCGCGGGTGGCGCGGTCTATTCACCGGCGATGACCGATTTCATCTTCATGGTGAAAGACACCTCTTACATGTTCGTCACCGGTCCCGACGTGGTCAAGACCGTGACCAACGAAGTGGTCACCGCCGAGGAGCTGGGCGGGGCAGGGACCCACACAAAGAAGTCATCGGTGGCGGATGGTGCCTTCGAGAACGACGTCGAGGCGCTCGCCGAAGTGCGCCGTCTCGTGGATTTCCTGCCGCTCAACAACCGCGAAAAGCCGCCCGTGCGGCCCTTCTTCGATGACGTCGACCGCATTGAGGCCAGCCTCGACACGCTGATCCCCGACAATCCAAACATGCCCTACGACATGAAGGAATTGATCCTCAAGGTCGCGGACGAAGGTGATTTTTACGAGATCCAGGAAGACTTTGCCAAGAACATCATCACCGGGTTTGTCCGTCTCGAAGGGCAGACCGTCGGCGTTGTCGCAAACCAGCCCATGGTGCTGGCCGGCGTGCTCGACATTGATTCCAGCCGCAAGGCCGCGCGGTTCGTGCGGTTCTGCGACTGCTTCGAGATCCCGCTGTTGACGCTTGTGGATGTGCCGGGCTTCCTGCCGGGCACCAGCCAGGAATACAATGGCGTCATCAAGCACGGCGCAAAACTGCTCTTTGCCTACGGCGAGGCCACGGTGCCCAAGGTCACGGTGATCACCCGCAAGGCCTATGGCGGCGCCTATGACGTGATGGCCTCCAAGCACCTGCGCGCGGATGTGAACTATGCCTGGCCCACCGCACAGATCGCCGTGATGGGGGCCAAGGGCGCGACAGAGATCATCCACCGCGCGGATCTGAAAGATCCCGAAAAGATTGCCGCCCATACCGCGGAATACGAAGACCGCTTCGCCAACCCCTTTGTCGCGGCAGAGCGCGGCTTTATCGACGAAGTGATCCAGCCGCGCAGCACGCGCCGCCGTGTCGCCCGCGCCTTTGCCATGCTGCGCAACAAGAAGCGTAGCATGCCTTGGAAAAAGCACGACAATATCCCGCTCTGAGATCCTGATGTCCGAAGACGTGGAACAGCAGGTGGCCGGTGCACTGGCGGCAACGCTTGGGGCACCCGCCACCGAGATGGGTGCCTATGTCGCCGATCGCATCCGCTTTTTGCGGTGGCGATCGGCTGTGCGCACGCTGAACCGCGCAAAGGAGATCGCGCAGAAAGAAGGGCTGACGCTGACCCGTCCCGCGCTGAAGTTCCTCGTGCCCTTCATGGAACATTGTTCGCTCGAAGAGGACGACGCCGACATCATCGAGCTGTGGTCGCGGCTTCTGGTGTCTGCGGCGGTAGAGTTCCGGCCCGGTCATCTGCTGTTCATGCGTCTGCTGCGCGAGATGACCGGCAGCGAGGCGCGTCTGCTGCATGATCTGGCCACCAGCGGGGGCGTCATCATGCCGGACCGGGCCGAGTTGACCGATGCCATCGCCAATTGGGAGAGGTTCTCCGCCCCGACCTCGCCCTTTGCCACGATGGCCACGCTGTCGGACTGGGCGGACACGCGAGAGGTGGCGCTGACGCGGTTGCAGCGCCCGGGCATCCTCGTCGATCATCTCTCGATTTTGCGGCTGGACGAGGACACGCTGGGTGGCTTTCGGGAGGTCGAGACGCTCTCTGCCGCTGACACGCTGCTGGCAGGGCACGACCGGGTCTCCGTGGACATCCTGCTGTCGCTGGGGATCGTGACCCATATCATCCAGAGCTTCGACAAGAACGACGAAGAGGACGCCAGCGACCAGTACCTGCGCGTCGAGGGGGCCGCTTTCTGCCTTACAGCCATGGGGGCGACATTCTACGCCGAGGTCGCGGGACTGCCGGGAGGCGCCACATGACCCGCGCGCGCTGGCACATTCACCAGACGGCTGACAGCTACACGCTGGCCCGGCACTGGCCGCCGCGCTTCGATGTGCAGGCCACAAGCGTTTTTCCGCCGTTGCGGGCGGACAAACTTGCCCGGCAAGTGCGTCAGGACATGTGGCGGGCGCTTCAAAGCTTGCGCGGTTTCTCGCCTGTGGTAAAGATTCAAAACGAGTTGCATGGGACAATGGTCACGGCCGGGGGGCGCGTCGCAGGACGGGTGCCGCCGGGGACTGACCAGCAAATCAAAGCTATTCTGGACGATCCGCGTCTTCGCGCGCGATGGTCCAACTGGGCAGGGAAGAGCGTCGAATGAAACGCCGTCCTGTCCCGCTTTACACCTTGGGTGCGCCCAGGGTTCTCGCAGCCCCGGTGGGAGGAGCGGCCGCTTTTTTGCGTCTGTGCCGGGGCTGCAACAAAGCGCTTTTGTCAGCGGCCATCTGCATCACCTTGGCGACGGTATCGCCTTTGGTTGCACAGACGGGCGGATCCATCACGGATCGATCCATCACCGGCGGCACCGACAACGCACCGTCAGGCGCGGGTGCAGAAACCGGACCCGTGTCCGGGCTGGCCTCCGGGCTCACCGTCACGCATCATGACATGATCGACGAGTCCCCCACCTACCGCATGCGCTATGTCGCGCCGGGGTTGGCGGACAGCGCCGTGGAATATCAGGACGTGGCCGCCGACATGGAGGTGTTGTGCGCCACGCATGCGCTGCCGTATCTCAGGCAGGCGGGCCATGCGCCGGACCGGATCGTGATCGCCTGGATGTCCGCCCCGGTCGCTTTCGGGGTCATGACACCCGAAATACGGCAATTTTTTGAAAGTTTTGCCGTGCAGGGCGACCTCTGCATCTGGGAGGCTTTTTGATGACTCTACAACATCTTGCGGAGCGACTCTTATGTGGACAACTTTCTGAGGCTTCCGCGTCACAGAATTTTTCCACGGATCGGGACGGGTGCCTTTTCACCTTTGCCTCGGGTAGAATGAGCCGTGGTTGCACCCTCGCAGCCGCATTCTCGACCCGGGGACAGACGGCGCTTTCGGCGTCCGTGGGAAGCCGGACCAATGACAGGAGTCACCGATGTCCAAGAACATCAAGCTTCTTGCCATGCTCGTTGTTGTCGCCGGCGTCGCCGCTTGCGCACAGCAGGAAGAAGAGTACGTGGTGGTCGACCCAACGCCGATCGCCTACGAACCGATCAGCCACGAGCCGGTCTACACAGGCAAGTACAAATAAGAACCTATCGAGGCGGGCCAGCGCGTCCGCCTCGGTTTTCCCCTATCCGAGCAGAGCCTGGCCAAGCGCCCCGAAACAGGAGGGCGCACCATGCTGAAGCACCGCGGCTTCCCCGGCAGATTGCCGGGAACCGATTACCAATTCACCATCCGACGCGCCAACCCCAAGGGGGTCACGCCTCTGACGAAGCGTGAGAGGTACCGCGACCGCCGCCCCCCGGACCGCAAGGCGGACTGGGTGTTCATGTCGGCGCTCTGGCACCATTTCGGCGACCAACCCTTTGAGCGCGGAAATCTGGACGCGGGGCGGCTGAGCTGGCTCTTCGGGCGCGAAGTGCTGCCCTATGACGATCCCTTCGACCCGGAGAGCTACGACTCGCTGCTGATCATCGACGAGGGCGCTGCCCGCGCCGCCTTTCCCGAGGCATTCGATGCGCAGGAACCATGGGAGTGAGCGGCGCTCCGCATATTGTGATGTGCCTTGCCCGGTTCTGGCGGCAAACGGCGCGCGTCATGCGCGGTCGATTGCCGACGGCTTGCGGATTTGCGCAAGCCGCTGCCGAGCCCCTGCCGGCCCCTATTTCGCGCTTCCCTTGCGTTAACCATTCTGCAACCCTCGGTTACAGTCAAAGGTCCACGCCTCAACCGGCATTCCGTTCCGCCTTTGATGTTTCCCCAAGAGGGCGATCGACAATGTCCCCAAGTCGATCGCCCAACCTTGTGGGTATTTCTCCCGAAATTGTTTTTGCGCAACAGCTTGCCGCTACAAACCTCATGTGGAAAAAACACTGGTATCATGGGGCGTTTTGCGCGACTCTGTCTCCCGAGCAGATAAAAACAAAATCGGAGACACCCTCATGCAGAGGCTCAAGATCCCCGTGGTCATCCTGTCGCTATTGGTCCTGCCGTCCTGCGGCGATCCCTTTATCGCCACGAGCGGCAGCGCAAGCGCGGCAGACGTGCCGGTCACCATCGACGATTGCGCAAAGTTCCCGTCGCGCTGCTGATCCCGCGCCGACCGGTGCCCCCCGTCCGGCCCTGAGCCGGGCGTCTGGTTGGGCAAACGGCGGCACCGCTTTGCGGTGCGCGCCACGCCTTCTTGTTTCACGGCCCGCCGCGGCCCGGCCTTTCGGCCAGCTGCGCGCGCGCCTTCATCCGACACAGCCCCGCCTCGGCCCCGCGCCGCAGGCGGCGCTTTTGCATGCCAACACGCGCCGCTGCGCGCAAAAGACAAAGGGACAGAGATGTTTGACAAGATCCTGATCGCGAACCGTGGTGAAATCGCCTGCCGTGTCATCAAGACGGCGCGCAAGATGGGCATCAAGACTGTCGCCGTCTATTCCGACGCCGACAAGCACGCGCTGCACGTGGAAATGGCCGATGAGGCGGTGCACATCGGCCCGCCGCCCGCGAACCAGTCCTACATCGTGATCGACAAGATCATGGAGGCGATCAAGATCTCTGGCGCGCAGGCGGTGCACCCGGGCTATGGCTTCCTGTCGGAAAACCCCAAATTCGCCGAGGCGCTGGAGGCCGCCGGTGTCGCCTTCATCGGGCCGCCCAAGGGCGCGATCGAGGCCATGGGCGACAAGATCACGTCAAAGAAGATCGCGCAGGAGGCCGATGTCTCCACCGTGCCGGGCTACATGGGCCTGATCGGCGATGCCGAAGAGGCGGTAAAGATCTCCAACCAGGTTGGCTATCCGGTGATGATCAAGGCCTCCGCCGGGGGCGGCGGCAAGGGCATGCGCATCGCATGGAACGACGAGGACTGCCGCGAAGGCTTTCAGAGTTCAAAGAACGAGGCCGCCAACAGCTTTGGCGATGACCGCATCTTTATCGAGAAATTCGTCACCCAGCCCCGCCACATCGAGATCCAGGTGCTCTGCGACGCGCATGGCAACGGCATCTGGCTGAATGAGCGCGAATGCTCGATCCAGCGACGCAACCAGAAAGTGGTCGAAGAGGCGCCCAGCCCCTTTCTCGACCCCGAAACCCGCCGCGCCATGGGCGAGCAGTCCGTCGCGCTGGCCAAGGCCGTGGGATACACCTCGGCCGGGACCGTGGAATTTATCGTCGACGGCGACAAGAACTTCTACTTCCTCGAGATGAACACCCGTCTGCAGGTCGAACACCCGGTGACAGAGTTGATCACCGGCGTCGATCTGGTCGAGCAGATGATCCGCATCGCCAATGGCGAGCCGCTCTCGATCACGCAGGACGACGTGCAGATCAATGGCTGGGCCATCGAGAACCGCCTTTATGCAGAGGATCCCTACCGCAACTTCCTGCCCTCGATCGGGCGCCTGACCCGCTACCGCCCCCCGACCGAAGGGCCGATGGGCGATGGCATCGTGCGCAATGACACCGGTGTCTTCGAGGGGGGCGAGATCTCCATGTTCTACGACCCGATGATCGCCAAGCTGTGCACATGGGCACCGACCCGCGACGGCGCGATCGAGGTGATGCGCGTGGCGCTTGACAGCTTCGAGGTCGAAGGCATCGGCCATAACCTGCCCTTCGTGGCGGCGGTCATGGATCACCCGACCTTCATCGCCGGCACGATGACCACCGCCTTCATCGGTGAGGAATATCCCGATGGCTTTGACGGGGTGACGCTGGACGACGCCGGGCTCAAGCGCGTGGCCGCCGCCGCCGCCGCCATGAACCGCGTGGCAGAGATCCGGCGCACCCGGGTCACCGGGCGCCTTGGCAACCACGAACGCCGCGTCGGCACCGAATGGTCGGTCAGCCTGCAGGGGCAGGTCTTTGACGTCAGCATCGACGCCGATCCCGCCGGCTCCACCGTGGCCTTTGGCGATGGCAGCAGCCACCGGGTCGAAGGTGATTGGACCCCGGGCGACAGCCTCGCCCACATGATGGTCGACGGCGCGCCCCTGGTGCTGAAAGTGGACAAGATCACGCAGGGCTTCCGCCTGCGCTCCCGCGGGGCCGACCTGAAGGTGAACATCCGCTCGCCACGGCAGGCCGAACTGGCAAAACTGATGCTGGAAAAGCTGCCACCCGACACCTCGCGCATGCTGCTTTGCCCGATGCCGGGCCTCGTCGTGAAAATCGATGTTGAAGAGGGGCAGGAAGTGCAGGAAGGTCAGGCTTTGTGTACGGTGGAAGCCATGAAGATGGAAAACATTCTGCGCGCGGAGAAAAAGGGCACCGTGGCCAAGATCAACGCAGGCCCGGGCGACAGCCTGGCCGTTGACGAAGTGATCATGGAATTCGAATGATGCTGCGCCGCGCCGCCTGGATCTGGATCATGCACAGCCTGGCCTATCTGGCCGGGCTGGTCGTGTCTGGCGTCGTGGCGGTGGGGCTGTTTTCCGTGGTGCCGAGCGAGGGGCAGAACATCGTGCTCTTCGGGCTGGCGCTGGCGGTGTCGATCATTGCCGTGGGCACGGGCTACGGGCTGTACCTGACCCTGATGGGGCTCCTTCTGGACGTGGATCTGGGCTGGGGCTTTTACCTTCTGGGGTCACTGGTCGTGCTGGGTGTCATGGCAGTGGTGTTTCTGGCCGTCTTCTGGGGGGTTCTGACGGTCAGTCAGGGATCCCTCGTGGGCTATGCGCTCCTGTTTGTGCTGGGGGGGGTCTTTGTCACGCTCCGCATGGGCCTGAGGCGCGAGGAGAATGCATGACCCTGCCCGGGTTCGGGTTCCGGTGGCGGACCCTGCTTGCAACAAAGTCTAAACCCCTTTGCCTTACCCTGACCGCGGATGTGAAACGGTGGTGTGAGGCAGGGCGCGATGGCGCATGGGTTCAGATGGATGGCTTGGGCGCTGGTGTCACTGGCGCTGGCGGGCTGTCTCGCCCTCGACAAGGAGGAAGAAGTCCGCGCCGAAGTGGCGGATTGGGTCTTTCTGGCGAAAACGCGAATCTTCGTGTCGAAACCAACCTGCACCGTGGCGATCTTCGACACGATTTCCAGCGGGGTGCGCACGCAGGGGGTGCGCACGGCGACCGATCTGCGCGCCGGGCTGAAACTGATCCAGCAGGGGCGCACGGTTGCCTTCGACATTCCCGACATCACCCCCAACGCGGTGTCAGAGGGATTGATGTCCATCAGCCTGTCAGAGGGGATGGGCATGGTCTCCAGCTTTGTGGGACCATCGCAGAGCTGCATGGACGACCAGTTCCAGGTGGATGTCT
>JBELMB010000313.1:0-3122 GCA_042088665.1 Sagittula sp. | reverse complement strand
CCAGCCCGACGATCAGCAGCCCGTAGATCAGCGCCGAGAACATGCCGGGAATAAAGCCCGCCAGCAGCAGCTTGCCCACGTCCTGTTCGACGATGATCGCGTAGATCACGAGGATCGCGGAGGGGGGGATCAGCGAGGCCAGCGTGCCCCCCGCGGCGACCACACCGGCGGCAAAGCGCTTGTCATACCCGATCTTGAGCATCTCCGGGATGGCGATGCGGGCAAAGACGGCGGCGGTGGCGACCGAGGCGCCGGAGACCGCGGCAAAGCCCGCCGTGGCAAAGACGGTCGAGACCGCAAGCCCCCCGGGCACCCAGGCGATCCAGCGCTTGGCGGCCTCGAAGAGGGCTTTGGTGAGCCCGGCGTAATAGGCCAGGTACCCGATCAGGATGAAGGTCGGAATGAGCGAAAGCGCCTGGCTGGAGACCTTGCCATGGGGCACCTGCCCGGCGGTCTTGACTGCCACGGTCAGCGCCCAGCCAAACGCCTCCGGGTCGTAGCCTTTCTTCGACCAGAAGATCCAGATCAGCCCCACAACCCCGGCAAAAGCCGCCGCAAAGGCAACCCGCATGCCCAGAACAACCAGAACAAGCAGACCGCCCGTCACCCAAAGCCCTATCTCGATGCTGGTCATGAGCGCGGCTCCTTGCTCGGTGCGGGGGATATGATGCGTCTCATCTTTCCCGTCACGGCTGAGCCACTGACAGTCAGGCGCCCTGCGCCCTGGTCTACGATGGTCATTTCTCTGCCCCGTTCCTTGCCCCGTTCTCTGTCCCCAGCAACTGATCGGCTTCCATGGCCGCCTGTTCGGCCGCCGAGAGCACCATGGGCACGGCCACCGGCCGCTCAAGGTTCAACCAAAACGCGCGCCCGAACCCCCAGAGTTGCAGCGCAAGGCGCAGGCTGACGACAGCGAAGGCAACGGGTACCACGAGTTTTGCAGGCCAGATCGGCAGACCGATGTCGATGGAGCTGTCGCGGCTCCAGTTCGGCGCGCCAAAGTCAAAGCTCCGGTCGAAATGCGCCCAGGTGCCCCAGACCAACAGCAGCATCATCAAGAGGACCAGCGCCGTGGTCAGGAACTCCACGAGCCAGAGCGCGCGCCCGCCAAGGGCGCCGACGACGATGTCCATGCGGATATGGCCGCCGCTGCGCTGCACGTATGACAAGCCGAAGATGGCGATCAGAGGCATGGCAGCCTCGATCCAGTCCACGTAGCCGCGCAAGGGTTCGTTGAACAGGTTGCGCCCGCTGACGGAGACCACGGCAAGCACCATGAGCGTAAACGCCCCGATTCCCGACACAAAGGCCATGACGTATTCGATTTTCAAGAGGGAGCGATCCAGTCGGGACAGCGGGCTGCTGTCCTCGAGGACCGAGGCGGCTCCGGCCATGGGGTCTCCGAACGCGGTTGGGGGGCGCCGATTTCTTGGATCAAGAAATCGGGCCGGAATTTTCGAAAAATTCCGGCCCCGGCGACGAGGTCATCGCACCAGGGCCGGGTCGGTGAGGCCAATCCATGGCCCGAAGAAGATCAGTTACCGGCGCGCTTGGCTTCCAGCGTGCTCAGCACCAGATCATAGAGCTCCTGTGCGGGCAGGCCCTGCGCGCTCATGTCAGAGATCCATGCCTCGTGGATGGGTGCACCTGCCACTTCGCTGAACTTGGCAATCTCATCATCCGAGATCATGACCTTGGTCACGCCCTTTTCATCCAGCACGCTGTCCCAGCGCTCCAGCAAGGCGCCATAGTTGGCCAGGTAGTGCTCGATCGCCTCCGGCACGGAGCTGTCAAACGCTGCGCGCTCGGCATCCGAAAGACCGTCATAGGCATCGATGTTCACCACGACAGGGCAGTTCACCGTGCCGGGGTTCAGGTTGGCGGTCCACCAGTCGGCCTTGTTGATCGTGCCAAAGCTCAGGTGCGCGTGCTGGGCAAAGGCCACCGTGTCCACGACGCCGCCTTCCATCGCCTGATAGGCTTCGGACGAGGTCACAGAGGTCGGCACGCCACCCACGGCAGAGAAGGCCCGGCCGAGACCACCGGTTGCGCGCACGCGCATGCCGTCAAATTCCGACAGTTCGTCGCGCGGCTCGCCCGTGCCGACGAGGTTGTACTGTGGCATCGGCGAGGTCATCACCATCCGCGCATTCCACTGGGCCATTTCCTCGGCCACGGCCGGATGAGCATAGACCGCATGGCTCACGGCCACTTCCTCGTCGAGGTTGGCAACACCCAGGAAGGGCAGTTCCAGCACGGTGATCGCGCGGTTCTTGTCCGCGTGGTAGCCCGCACAGAACTGCGCCATCTCGAAAGCGCCAATGGAGATGCCATCGAGGTTTTCGCGGTTCTTGGACAGGCCACCATAAGAGATGTTCATGGTAAACGCGCCATCGGTCTTTGCCTCGACCAGTTCGGCCAGCTTGTGGATGTGCTCGGTGAAGGCACGGCGCTTGCCCCAGACAGAGACGTTCCATTCGGTGGCTGCGGCTTCGGATGCGAAGGCGAGTGCCAAGGCTGCAGTGGTCAATTTCAACGCGAAGTTGGACATTTTCTGGTTTCCTCCCCTGAAGGTACGGCGGATTGGTCCGCTCGCTGCAAAGCCTAGCCGAAAGGTGGTCGGGTTCAAGCCAATTGCCACATGAACGAGGATTCGCGGCGTGCTGAACTGTGCGCGCTAACATTTGTATGCCAATGCATACCGCAACCTTATGTCGCACTTGAGCCGATGGCTGCAACTTATGCAAAGCGCCCCTGCCGGAAACATGCCTCTGGAAACCGTCTTTTGGCAGACCACCGAAAACAAAGGATTTACCACGACAACGCAAAGAAATTTTCAGATTGTCTGGAACCTCAGAAAACAATTTATACCTAAGCGCCTTATATAAAACGTCTTATTTCATCGTTTTCTTTTCTCGCTATGCTCAAATCACACGTGGTGACGTTGCGGCAGAGGAGTACCGGACGTGCAGACACCACGAAGTACAAAGCATTTGGGGGACCCTCTCATGACCGATTTGACCGAAACCCTGACTGGTGGCGTCTACCCGCCATCCGCCGAGATCATCGCCACGGCCCACGTCAACGCCGCGCGGTATGATGCGATGTATGCCGCGTCGATC
>JBELMB010000312.1:0-3127 GCA_042088665.1 Sagittula sp. | reverse complement strand
AGGACCGGTGCCCGATATAGGCCCCCAATGCGGGCAGCAGGATGGTCATCATGACTGATTTCTTGGAGAACTCCGGAAACGCCAGCAAAAGGTGCCAGGGCCAGAGCGCCCAGAAGAGAATTTGCCACCTCCGGTCGCCTGAGGCGGCGATGGCGGCGGCCAGCGCAAAGCCAAGGTCGGGCAGGTAGCGCAGGTTGCGCAGCATACCCGGCACCGCGATATTCGTGGTGCCGTAGATCGAGGGCATGATCAGCAGGTGTTTCAGCACCAGCCCCGTCACCAGAAAGACCAGCGCCACTGTGCGAATTGTCACAACCGGACGGTTCTTTACAGCGCGCAGGCCACGCGGAAGACACTGCTGCATCGCAAAGAGCGAAATGGCAACTCCCGCTGTGGTCAGCAGGTTTGTACGCAACATCTCTGCCCCGTCCAACGCGTAGAGAGAGTTTGCCTGAAAGCCCAGCGTTGCCTCGCTGGCCAGGAAAGTCGACATCGGACCCAAGCCGAAGAATAAAGCCGTTGAAGCCGCATAAGCCACCAGGGGGGAGAACAGCAACCGTTGGTCTGCCCGCGTCAGGGTCATGACAGCGCGCAAGCTCAGGAAAATAACCGCCGACAGGCCAAGCAGGTTCATGCCCGCGGTCGTTGCGCTTGTGCAACTGCCCAGCGTACAGGTCAGGTTGCAGGTGATGAACCAGATGGCCAGAAGCGTCATCCCTGCCATCCACTGCCCGAGCGCGCTGCGTATCCCTGGCCAGTCGATCAAGATGCAGTACTCACTGGTGTGGTCGGCGCGTCAACCTCCGGGTCTTGTGGTGCCTCGTCAACCCAGGCCCGATCAGGCTCAAAGCCCATCAGTTCCAGCCCGTTCTGCGCGTGCCGCGCAAAGGCCTCGCGGGCTTCTCGGGTATAAAGACTGCGCCATTCGCCCACCTGGCTCTTGCGCTTGTGATGGGCCGTATCGCGGCTTTTGACCTTGCCGAAATCCATCTGATCAACAACGTCGGCAAGCCGGACACGGTCGATCTTTTGCCCTGATACCTTTTCAAAGACCGGCTCCAGCGTCTCCAGCGGCGCGCGTTTGAGATCCTCGAAGGTCAGGCGCGGCAAGTCCAGATCCACAGCGCGCTGCACATGGGTGGCCCAGTTCATGGCGCTGAACCGGGTTTCGGTGAAATACCACTCGATGAAGGCCGGCAATTGCTCGGCCGCTCTGGTCTTGTCATGCACAAGCCCCGTTGCCGCCTCGAAGGCGCGCACCGGACGCTGGTCGTTGGGGTTTGGCTTGAGCTTCATGTAACGTGATACCAGAGCATCGCGACCATCACGAGTGATGTACAAAGTGCGGGCCCGCGCGGCTGGGGTGTCGACAAACCGGTGCAGATGGAACACATGCGGCCGCCGCGTCGGGGTCAGCCTGGTCCAGGGTTCAAAGATCGGAACGCCGAAATAACGCGAGACAAGCTGGCACAGCCAGTTCGTCCCCGACGAGGGGAAGCCATTGATGCAATAGCTGCCCGCCATGTCCTTCATGCGCGCCTGCGCCCAGATCGACGGCCAATAGATCGCCTGTTGCCGCTTGACTGTCACAGGCCGGGGCAGGCGGTTGTCCATGGCGGTAATCATCCGCCCATATGCTGAACTCTGGCTCATCTCTTCATGCTCCATGCACTTTGGCCCGTGGCTGTGGGTGATCCCAGTTAAAATCGTTCCAAGGCATACGGTCACGTTCCAGCAACCGCGCGATGCGCCTGGCATCCTCGGTCAGTGCGCCCGCAACCTCTGCACGCAGCGCGGCAGAGATCCCGGTCCTTGCCGGGCGGTTGCCATTCAGCCTGTCGAACAGGTTCAGAATGCCGGTGCCCTGCGGTTTCACACCCAACCTGGCCAGCAGACCATAGGCACTGCGCCGCGCCCGACGACTGGCACCTTGCAGGCGGGGCGAACGGTAGGACCGACGCGGGTTCTCGACGCCGTAATGCTCAAGCGGCTGAGGGGTCAGTCCCAGAAATTCCAGTGTGCCCGCATGGGCACCCGCGGGATCCTGGCGCATCTCTTCCTCGAGAATCAACACCCGCATGTCCGCGCGCGGAAAGGCCGCCATCCAGCGTTCCAGCCGCGCGCCGGGCTGTCCCCAGAACCGATAGTCGGTCAGCGCATCACCGGGGCTTGCGGCCCCCCGCGCCCAGGCACGAGCGAAATCGGGCTCGCGTTCACGCCCCTGCCTCAGGTTCTGCGCATGCATTGCGATGGCCAGATCGACGGGGTTGCGCAGCATCACGATCAGTTTCACCCGCCCCGCATGAGGCAAAAGCGCCGCCAGAGCCGCGTCAGAATAAAGATACTTGGGGGTTGATTCCCCGGTCAGCTTGTCCGCGGCCTCTGGCGGACAAAGCCGCGCGAGATATGCGGCCTCGTCCTGCAGCCCCTCGGGGTGCGCCCGCACATCCAGCAAATCCAGCGACAAAAAGCCGGGCTCCTTGACAGGCAGATAGGTGTCGGAATGCTTTTGCAGCCACGAAAACAGGCTGGTGGTCCCGCACTTCGGAGCACCGATCAGAAAGAAGTCAGGAAAACGGTCGCTCATAAGGTCATCCTTTGGAAAGCATCGGTGCGCATGCCCAGAACGCGCCGGGCGATCCACCATTGCTGTGCCTGCATGGTGACCAGCGAGATGGAGGTGGCGATGGCCGCCCCCAGAGCACCCCAAAGCGGAATCAGCGCGAGGTTCAGCACCACGTTGACCACCGCAGAGATCACCGCCGACCGCGCCGCAAGTCCGGCGTGCCGGGTCACCTGCAGCACGATGCCGACCAACCCGCAGGCAGAGCTGAACAGCGCCCCCAGCGCCAAAACCAAGCAGGGCCCCCAGGCAGCAACATATTCCGGACCAAAGACCAACCGCAGCGCTGGTTGCCCAACCGCCGCAAAGGCCAGCACAAAAACTGCCGCCGCCGCGAACATCGCCTGTCCGGCACGCACGAAATGGCGCTGCATCGTCGCCCTGTCGTCTTTGGCAAAGGCGGCGGCGATGCGCGGTGCCGACAGAGAGCGCAGGATCTGCATGACCAGTGTCGCCAGCAAGGCCACCTGCGCGGCGATGCGGTAAATGCCGATCTCGGCCGGT
>JBELMB010000107.1:0-17977 GCA_042088665.1 Sagittula sp. | reverse complement strand
ATCATATCCCGCGGCGCGCAGATCCTCCACAATCGCCCGAGCCGAGGCGGGCGCGTCCAGCCCCACCGCATGGCCAAGGTTCCAGTCCTTGCCCGGGTAGGTCGACAGGATCAGCGCCGGGCGACGCGCGGGAACCGGTGTTCGTGCCAGCCGCAACCAGCCTTCGACACGGTCAATGAGCGCGCCTGCCCGCTCTGCATGTGGCGCATGGGCAAAGCGTGAGAATTGCAGGTCCGGGTCACGCGCCTCCGGCTCCTTGAAGGAAACCGTGCCCCCCAACAAGCGCCCGTCCACTTCGGGCAACACGACGTGCATGGCGAGATCGGCAGGCGACAGCCCGCGCGGCGCCTCTTGCCATGCGGTGCTGGTGCTGGTGGCGAGGATGGCCTGGAAGACTGGCACACCGGCAGCATCCAGCGGTGAGGCGCCATCGCCGGTCTTGCCAGAGAAGGCCGTGGCGTTGACCACCGCGGCAGGCGCAAGGGCGGCAATCTGGCGCTGTAACCAGCGCCCGGCCTCCGGGGCCTTGAGCGAAGGCACAAACAGCGCCGTAACCGCATAGCCGCGCGCTGCAAACCCCTCATAGAGGGCTCGGATCGGCGCGAGGTCGGCAGAGACAAGATAAGAGCGGTAGAACACCACCGCGATACGTGGCTGCGCGGGATCAAGCGGTTGCGACAAAAGCGGACAGGACAGCCCCTCTGACGGTGTCCATGCCCCGACAGAGGGCAGGCTCTTGGACCCTGAAACCGGGCCGGCATACAATCCCGCCGCGAGAGACAACTGCGCCAAGGCCGCGCGCGCGGCCACGGCACCACCCGCATCGCAAAGCCGCGCCAGCCGCCTCAGCGTCGACACCGGCAGGGTCGAGACATCGTCCAGCCGCGTATCCTCGCGCCCGTCGGCAGGCAGCACCGCAAGTGCGATGCCCTTGGCCTGCGCCAGCGCCTGCACCTGTTGCAAACCGTAAGACCAGTAAGGCACGCCTCCAATGAGCCGGATCAGGATGCCCTTTGCCCCGCTCAAAGTCTGATCCACATAGGTGTCGACCGAAAGCGGATGCTTTAGCGCGGCGAGATTGGCCAGTCGCAAGCTCGGCAGTGCTTTGTCCTGCCCGTCACGGCGCCCCGACTGATGCCAAGCCGCCGCAAAGGCGCCAAGATCACTGTCCGAAAAGGACAAGACCACCAGATCCGCCGGGCTTTGACCCAGATCCGTGGGCGTTTCGTTTTCGTCCAACCCCTGACTTTCGCGAAAGATAACGTGCATGTCAGGGGGTCTCTTGCAGAGGGTGGTGGCTGATGGTGGACGGGACGACAGACGGGGCGCAGAGGCTGCGCCCTGTGTAGATTGGCCAGCCGCTTGAAAGACCGCCTTGCCCGGGTGGGCACGCGGAACCCGCGCCGCCCGCCGCTGTCGCTGTGCGACACCGGTTCAGGCCATGGTCCACCACGCCTTGGCGCCGCGAACGCCGCCTCGCCACGGCCCCGTCGGCCCGCCCCGACAGGCGCGCCACGCAGATCTGCGTCAGGACCGTGACAGTTGGCATGACTCAGGCCTCTACGAGGGCGCTGGCCCCAAGCACGTCACGGATCGCCTGCGGGCGAATGTCGTCGTGCTCTGCGATGACCACGAGACGGCCCTGCCGCGCCTCATCCGGTGCCCAGGGGCGGTCGAACTGGTGACGCACCCGCGCGCCCACCGCCTGCACGAGCAGCCGCATCGGCTTGCCCGCGACACAGGCGTAGCCCTTCACCCTGAGGATATTCATCTCCGTGGCGAGGCGTTCGATTGCGGTGACCAGCTCTGCCGGATCCGACAGCTCGGGAATGTCGATCACCACGCTGTCGAAATCCTCGTGGTCATGGTCATGCGGCCCGTCATGGTGGCTGGGACGCGCATCCATGTCATCCTCTGCCGCGGCCTCAAGCCCAAGGATCACGCGAGGATCCACGATGCCTTCGGCAACTTCGACGACGGGCAGCGGGCGCGGCGCTTCGGATGCGATGATCTGCCTGGCCCGGGCGACGCCCTCCGGACCGGCGAGATCCGGCTTTGTGAGCAGGATGATGTCCGCGCAGGAGATCTGATCCTCGAACACCTCCGACAGCGGCGTTTCATGGTCGAGGCTGTCATCCGCTTCGCGTTGGGCATCCACGGCCGCCACATCGGGTGCGAACCGCCCCGCGGCGACGGCCTCTGCATCGGCAAGGGCGATCACGCCGTCGACCGTGATCCTTGACCGGATGTCCGGCCAGTCGAAGGCCTTCAACAGCGGTTTCGGCAACGCAAGACCGGAGGTCTCGATCAGGATATGCTCCGGACGCGGGTCCAGCGCCATGAGCGCCTCGATCGTCGGGATGAAATCGTCGGCCACAGTGCAGCAGATGCAGCCATTGGCCAGCTCCATGATGTTCTCGGCCGGGCAGTCGGGGATCGCACATCCCTTGAGGATCTCGCCATCCACGCCCACGTCGCCGAATTCATTGACCACAACGGCCAGCCGCTTGCCGCCCGGGTTCTGCATCAGATGCCGGATCAGGGTGGTCTTGCCAGAGCCAAGAAACCCCGTGACCACGGTGACGGGCAGCTTTTCGAGATTGGTCATTGCGGTGTTTCCTCGGGTCGAGACGTCGTCAGCGGCGGGATGCGCGCGACGCAGTTGCGCTTGAAATGCTCAGGCCGTTCCCGCCAGGGGATGAGGCCATCGTTGGTCTGCTGATACCGGGCGGCCCCGTCCAGCAGCATGTCTGGATGCGACACCTCATCGACATTGGCGTACACATATGTCCACCGATCCCCGCCGCGCAGCGCCACGGTGCAGCCGTGATCACAGTTCTGCAGGCACTCGACGGCGGTGACGGTCACACCGCCGGGCGCCTCGCGCGCCGCCAGCGCATCGAAAAGCGCCTGCCCCGGACGCCGTTCATCGGCTGGAATTTCCAGACCGCGGCGGCATTTCACACAAACCAGAAGCTCCGCAGGTGCGGGCATGGCATTGTCCTTTCGTTTGGCAGGGAACACGGGACGTCAGGCGCCACCAGACGCCCCTGCCCGACCCCGGATCACCCCGCCCGGTTTCGTCTCACACAGTATCGCCGCGATTGCAGAGGGTTGCAGATCCATGGCCGGTTTCGCATGTGAGGCGCACCAAGCGGCCCCGGACGTCACGCAAAACCGGGCGGGACTGCACACCACGCACGGCCGCTGGCAGGTCTCCCGGCTTGCGGAGTGGCGTCTCGCCGCGGTTCCCGGCCTTCCCGGCGATGTGCCAGTGGCCTTGGGACCTCTCCGGTCACGGTCGCGGGGGCGGCTGTGCTGGCCGTGCCGTGGCGCCGGTCATGGGTTGACCTTGCCGCGGCGGACTGCACATTCCCTTTTCACCCAAGTCGCCTTGGGCACCAGCGTCTGCGCAATTGGTTGCAGCGGCGCGGAAATGTCAAGCTTGAGGAATGCCGCATGTCCGATGATCTCACCCTGCGCCACAACGAAAAGATGAAGAAAATCAAGGCGGCGCGCGACAAGATGATGGCCACCAAGACCGAAGAGAAAGGTCTGATCATGGTTCATACCGGGCCCGGCAAGGGCAAGTCGTCCTCGGGATTCGGCATGATCATGCGGTGTATCGCGCATCAGATGCCCTGCGCGGTCGTGCAATTCATAAAGGGCAACTGGGCGACGGGCGAAAAGACATTCCTGCGCGAGCGGTTTTCTGACGAATGCCGGTTCTTTGTCTCCGGTGAGGGCTTTACCTGGGAAACGCAGGACCGCGAGCGTGACGTGGCCGCGGCTGAAAACGGCTGGAAGATCGCCCGCGCGCAGATCCTCGATCCCGAGATCAAGTTCGTGATGCTGGACGAGATCAATATCGCCCTGCGGTACGATTATCTGGATATCGACGAGGTTGTGGGCTTCCTTCTGGAGGAAAAGCCGCCCATGACGCATGTCCTGCTGACCGGGCGCAACGCCAAGCCGGAATTGATCGAGGCGGCGGATCTGGTGACGGAGATGTCTCTGGTCAAGCACCCGTTCAAGGAAGGGGTGAAGGCGCAGTTGGGGGTGGAGTTTTAAGTAACTTCAATTTGCTCAGCTGAATCCTTCTCGGTAGGTTCATGAGCAACCAGCGTCTAAATTTCACATCTATTTTCCACTTGTATGCAGACAAATAGCTGCCACGATCAATAATCGACCTAGGCAACTGCTCTCCGTCATTTAGCACCGATATCAGCATATTAGCCTCCATCGACATGACCAGTGTTTCCACTTCCTCACTTTCATGCGGCAGAAGTATCCGATTTTCCACATCTTCCATTTCTGTTGAGGAGGACATCGCGAATTTCACTGCGCTGGAGTAGTTGTCAAAGTACAAGAAACCAAAAGAGAGCAAAGTAACAAACTCTTTTTTCTCTATTTTGTACATTCGTCCAGTTGCTTGATAGTCTACGCGATTAACAAGCCCACCCACCGAAATAAAACCCGTCTTTTGATTGTCCCAAGGTTGATACCGTTTCTTTTCACAGCGCGCAAACTCGGCCAACATCAATTCACCAACGAACCGCTCAAGAGTGTTCTCAAATTCTGTATGTTCATACCTCGCCAGCTTTTTGTGCAAAGCGTCGTTTTCTTCTCTCATTTCGGAAATTTTGGAAAGCGACGCCTCACTTGAAAGTCGGTCAGCACGTGCCCAACCAGTTGCGGGAAAGGTCTTCTTTAGGTCCTGCAAGGCAAAAACCACTTCTTTGCCCAATTGATCAGAATTATTCCAAAGCGCGACCAATCTGGAAGATTTCATCTTCCTTTGGAATTTTTTTAACGCTCTTTTACCTTTGTCAGTTTGCTCAACTGAATCGCCTGACAGGGTTCCTAGAGGATCTTCGTGTAACAACCTAACGATAGGCTTTCCAGTCTCCAATGCGTAGTCATATTCCATTTCTGTGTAGCTCAATCCCGTCTCAGGACTGATCGAACCATACATACCAGCAGAAATAATGATGTAGTAGTCAGATTGATCGATCACTTTCTTTATGAAGTTGAACTGACCTTCGTCCGCGGCTGGAAACAACTCCATTCCAGCAGGAAAACAGTCTGCACGAAGTAAAGCCTGCGACACTTCCTGCCTTGCTCCTTGCAAGTCCTGAAACGTAGACGAAATAAAAACCTGGTACCGCTTTTCCATCCCGAAAGACCTTTGACATCTGTGGCGCGTCGGAGCACTGTCCGAGGCCCGCCCGGCTTCGTCAACAGGAAACCCGTTATGCCCGCTGCTCCGCAACTGATCGTTTGGGACTTTGATGGTGTTCTGAATGCCAATATCCGCGAGGGGCGGTTTGTTTGGGCGGATCGGGTTGAGGCGGATTTGGGGATCGACAAGGCGGCTTTCTCGGAATTTGTCTTTCAATCCGGGCTGATCCGCGAGGTTGTCACGGGGGACCGCGACCTGCTTGAGGTGGTGCGGGGGTGGCTCATCGCGCAGGGGCATGAGATCACGGCGGAGGCTTTCCTCGACTATTGGTTCGAGAAGGAAGCCCTGCCCGACCATGAGGTCATTGGCTGGATGGAGGCGCACCCGGCGCGTCGGGTGATTGGCACAAACAATGAAACGCGGCGGTCGCGCTATATCGAGGAAGAGATGGGCTTTGCCGCGCGGGTGGATCACCTCTTTTCCTCGGGTCGGCTGGGCGTGGCCAAACCGGACGCGGGCTTCTTTGCGGCGATCGAACGTTGGTCGGGCCTGACACCGGCGCAGATCCTGTTGATCGACGACGCCCCGGCCAATGTGGCGGCGGCCACGCGGCGCGGTTGGCAGGGGTTTCACTTTACACCAAGGACCCGTGCCGATTTGCCGGTGCGGCTTGGCCTCACCTGAGCCTGTGCATAGCGAGTTGGCCATTGGGCGGACACATCACGGACAGGGTGATGGAGGCGACCGGCACAGTCCCCGCAGATCCCGTTTGAACCACGCAAGCCGTGCCGCGGCCGCGGATTTACAGGCTCAAGGCGGGTCTGCCGCCGATCCCTTCAACCCCGTTGATCTCTGCCTGCGTCGGGGTCGCCAGCAGGCAGACTGCCAGAATGGCCGCAGCCCCTGCCGCCGATTTCCATTTGAGCTTGCGCGTCATGGTCTCTCACCTCATGTGTTTGTTTCGGATCAATTCGACGGAAAACTCTGGCGAAAGTGAGAGAAAGGCGGGGTGTTGGCATGGCGCGCGCGCTGATGATGCAAGGCACGGGCTCCAACGTGGGCAAGTCGATGCTGGTGGCGGGGCTGTGCCGGGCCGCCCGGCGGCGTGGCCTGTCGGTGGCGCCGTTCAAACCGCAGAACATGTCCAACAACGCCGCTGTTACGGTGGACGGGGGGGAGATCGGGCGCGCGCAGGCGCTGCAGGCGCGGGCCGCAGGGCTGGAACCGCATACCGACATGAACCCGGTGCTGCTGAAGCCCGAAACCGACGTTGGCAGTCAGGTTGTGGTGCAGGGCAAGCGACTGACAACTGTGAAAGCGCGGGACTACGCGCGGCTGAAGCCCAGGCTGCTGGCGGCGGTCCAGCAAAGTTTCGAACGGCTGAAGGCCCGGCACGATCTGGTGATCGTCGAAGGTGCCGGCAGCCCGGCCGAAGTGAACCTGCGCCCCGGTGACATCGCCAACATGGGCTTTGCGCGGGCGGCGGAAGTCCCCGTAGTGCTGTGCGGCGACATCGACCGGGGCGGGGTCATCGCACAGATCGTCGGCACACAGGCGGTGATCGACCCGGCGGACGCCGCCCTCGTGCGCGGGTTTCTGATCAACAAGTTCCGCGGCGATCCGACGCTGTTTGACGATGGCTATGCGATGATCGCGGAACGCACGGGCTGGCGCGGATTCGGCGTGGCGCCGTGGTTCGGAGAAGCGTGGAAGCTTCCGGCAGAAGACGCGCTCGACATCTCGACGCCCCGCCGGACAGAAGGCCTGCACGTGGTGTGCCTGCAACTGTCACGGATCGCGAATTTCGACGATATGGACCCGCTGGCGCTGGAGCCGGGGGTGCGGCTGACCATGTTGGCCGCGGGTCAGGCCCTGCCCGGCGATGCGGAGGTGGTGATCCTGCCGGGGTCAAAATCCACCCGCGGCGATCTGGCCTTTCTGCGCACGCAAGGATGGGACATCGATCTTCTGGCGCACCATCGGCGTGGCGGGCAGATCCTTGGGATATGCGGCGGGTTCCAGATGCTGGGCCATGTGGTGCGCGATCCGCACGGCATCGAAGGTCCCGCCGGTGAGACCCCCGGCCTTGGCCTGCTGGACGTCGAGACAGAGATGACCGGCGACAAGAGTCTGACCCGGGTCGCGGCGCGGCACATGGCCACGAACACCGGGTTCCAAGGCTATGAGATCCACATCGGGCGGACCACCGGACCGGATTGCGCGCGCCCTTTCGCGCAGGTCGACGGGCGTGCCGAGGGCGCCGTGTCGCCGGATGGCAGGGTCGCGGGCAGCTACTTGCACGGGATGTTCACAGAAGACGGATTCCGGCGGGAATGGCTTGCCGCCTTTGGGGTGGCGGCCAGCGATGCGCGCTACGGCGCCTGCGTCGATGCGACGCTGGACGCACTTGCAGACCATATGGAGACGCATCTGGACGTTGATGGCCTCTTGGCAGCCGCCGGGTAAGCCCGGGATCGCGAACAGGCCGCTTCACCCTCTGACGGACATCGCGGACTGGCGCCGCGCCAATGGTGCCCGAACGCTGTCTCATAGCTCTCCAGACATCCCCCGACGCGCGCGGCGGCGCGGGGACGGTTTGCATTTGCCACAAAGCCCGCCAATTATGGACGCATGACAGCACCCGTGATCGAACACCAAAGCTCTGCCCGCTCCCTGCGCACCGGCCTCATTGTCATGCTGGTCTGGCTGGCGATCCTGACCATCTGGATCGTGCTGGATGCGGCGGATGTGGTGATCGCGCTGCTGCTGCTGACCACGCTGCCTGCGGGTTGGGATTTTGCCTCCGGTCGCAAGGCCTGGCTGGTGCTGGATGGCGCGCGCCTGCGCTGGGGCTCTGGCCGCAACGAAGGCGAGGTCGCGCTGAACAAGATCGAAAAGGTGCGTTTCGAGACCCGGCTGGACATGTCCGTCCGGGTGCGTGTGGTGATCGACACCGGACGCCGCATCACTCTGCCGCAGGACAGTCTGCCCGACACGGGCAGACTTCAAGAGGGGTTTGAGGCGCGCGGGATCGCGACGGAACGGCATCATTTCGTCCTTTTCGGCACCTGAGCCCATGTCGCGCCACAAATTGCCGCCATGTGCGGGCCTTCGCCGACCAAGGCCGAAGCCTGCGTGCATCCCCCACAACCCTCGTGTAAGGTGCCCTTGTGGCGGCCAGTCTGTCATGCAACTGACACCCTTCTGTGATCTTGGCTGACTAATGAAAGACCGCATCGACCCCCTGATCGAAGAGCGTGCGCCGTGGTTCCTGCACAAGAACCCGTTCGTCGTCGCTGCCCGCTCTGTTCTGGAGCGCCTGCTGAAATATGACTACACCGTTGGCGTCGCCAGCGAAGTGGATTCCATGAAGGCGCAGGATGGTTTCCGCATGCTGGGCGAAATCATCTACAAGGACGTCGAAGTGATCGGGCTGCACAATGTGCCCCGGCACGGACCGGCGCTGATGGTCTCGAACCATCCCACGGGTCTTGCAGACGGCGTGATCCTTTACAATGCGCTGTGTGGCATCCGCCCGGACACCTATTTCTTTGCCAACAAGGATGTGGTGCGGGTGATGCCGCAGCTTGATGACATCATATGTCCGGTTGAATGGCGCCAGAACAAGCGCAGCCATGCCAAGACCCGTGAAACCATGGCGCGCTGCCGCGAAGCGGTCGCACAGGATCGGCTGGGCGTGATCTTTCCTTCGGGCCGTCTGGCAAAGCGCCGGGGGCTGAGCCTGCATGAGCGCCCCTGGATGGCGTCTGCCGCGATGATTGCGCGCAAGCTGGAGCTGCCGGTGATCCCGGTGAACATCCGGGCGCGCAACTCCGCGATGTTCTACCTGTTTGATTTGCTGCATCCGACGCTGCGCGACATCACGCTGTTCCACGAGACCCTGAACAAGGCGCGCCAACCCTTTCGTATCACCATCGGGGAGCCGATTTCCCCCTCGGCGCTGCCGTCAAAATCCGAAGCGGGCATCGAGATGCTGCGCAAGGCGACGCTGGCCCTCGGGGGACCGAAGGCGCCTGCGGTATCGCTTTTGGATGCCACCCGCCGCCCCAGCTGGCTGAAGGCCTGAGAGCGATATTCGCGTAAAATCGGCGCTGGCGTGTCGCGCGCCAGTCGGCGCGCCGCCGATGTTCGGACTGTTGCGCAGGCTTGAGCGCGGTGACCCTCAGCCAACCGGTTCAGCGCATTGCAGACTTGGCGTCCGTCTCCCCTGACAAGGTCACCCCTGACCCCCTGACACGGGCTGATTTGCACATCTGCTGGATGTAAATCTTTGCTTTCCGCCGTCCAGACCCTGACGGCGCGCCGGGCGACGGGGCCTTGCCCTAGCTCTCGGATTGGGTGCTGACGACCACGTCCAATGCTTCGCGCACCGGGCGCGCCTTGGGCCGGATCCTGGACCCCAGGGCTTGCACCACTTGTGCTTGAAGGATGGGCGCCGCGGCGATGCGCTCGGCGACCACATTCGGGCGGGCAATGGGCCGCAGCCGGGACAGATCGGTCGGAAGGCTGGCGATCTGAGTGCCGGCAAAACTGCGCACCCGCGGCCGTACCGTGCCCAACGACGCGAGCTTTGCCTTGTGCGCCGCCATCGCGCGCTGCGCCAGCACCGCGTCTGGCCGCGCCTCGGGGCGCAAGGCAGACGGAAGACCGCGGCAGTAGGACTGCTTGCGCGTCCAGTTCATCATGTCGATGCGCTTTCGCGCGGAATGGAACGGCCCCCAATCGGCCGCCACGCCACGCATCCGGTGGCTGATGACCTGATCGCGCGGAACCGTGACAGCCATGATGCGCAGGGCGCAGGACAGGTTATCCTCTGGATCCTTCAGCGCCTCACCGGTGCGCGCCTTGCATTCATAACGCCGCGCCGTGTCCGGGTAGATCTGCGTGAGCCCGTACCAAAGGTCCCCGCCGCCCACGGCCGTTGGACGATGGGTGCTTTCGTGCCAGGCCAGCGCAGAAATCAGGCCAAGCCAGAAGGCCTCCCGCTGCGCGCGATCGGCCTCAGGGTAGGCGGGACAATACCGGGCAATGTCACGCGGAACCACATCGGGCAAAACAGCCGCATGGCTGCGCAGACCGTCAAGCACGGTCCGCGTCCAGCTACGGCGCTCGGGCGGCCCGTCCCAACGGGCATCCGGCACCAAAAGCTGACGCTTCACCGGGCGCAAAGACACCTGAACTGCCTGCTGGGATCCAGCAGACTGCACCGATGCACCGGGCACCAGCAGAGGACTCGCCTCACCGGCGGTCCAGGTCGTCATTGTTCCGATGAGCGTGATAAGGGCAGCAACACGCAGCATAGCAGCGGCACCCTGCCGCAAAGCCAAAGGCTTGGCAAGAGGTCCTGTCACAGCTTGTTAACCAGATATTGTTGCGCCCTCTTGAACACTAAATTTCGTGTCTGGCGCTGCATGAAGGCCCACGCCTTGTAAGCGCCCGGGGATGTCCGCCGGAGCGCCCCGATTTGGACAAGATGTCACGACAAGTTCGAAGCCTCTGCTGAAGTCCCTTTCGTTGACGGCCATGATTCCCAAGATGCAAAAGCGCCCCATGCGGCCTCGACCGCCCGAACCACCCTTGTCCCTTGTTTCCGCTGCCACGGAAGGACAGGACATGGCAGGTGCGGGCGTTCCTCCGCTGCGCCCCCGGGTGGAGATCCCGGTTTGCGATCCGGCGCCCGACATGCAGGCGCGGCAAAAGCATTTCACCCGTGGGCAGTTCCTCGCGCGGCAGGACGCCTGGGAGGATCTCGCCGAGGAAATCGCGCGCGCCGAAGCGGACGGATTGCTGACGCCGGGGTTGACCCCGGTGGCCATGCTGCTGGCCGAAGGGGCGCGCGCCGACGTGGTCGAAGCCGCCTGTGCCACCGTGGCCCGGGGTGAGCCACGCAGCGTGCGGGTCATTCTCTCGGCGTTCCAGGCCAATCTCGACGACGAGCCGGACGTGCCAGAGCTTGGCTATATCGCCGCCATGACCCAGCTCGAAGTGGCTCTGGCCTGGCGCGGAGCCTCCACCCCCAGCCAGTTGTCGCAACAACGCCGGGCGGCCTATGTGGATCACATGAGCGCCGCCGTGGCGCGCGCAGACAGGTTTGACCCGTTCGAGCAGCAGTCCGTACTGTGGGGCGCGCTGCGATGCGCCGTCCTCGAAGGGGATGCAACGCCCGCCGCACGGGTTGCGGATGACTACGAAGATCTGATCGAGCTTGACCCGCGGGTGCCGCTCCACATGCGTCTTTTGGGGCGCGACTGCCGACCCAAGCGTTTCGGAACCTGGGAAGTGCTCGACCGGCAGGCCCGCCGCGTCGCGCAACAGACGCAGGATGTCTGGGGGACAGCGGGCTACGCCTGGGTCTACATGGGCGCGCTCGAAGCGGATGCAGGCGCGTTCCGCCGCATCGACGAAGAGCTGTTTACCGGCGGGCTGCACGATATCCTCGAGCGCTTTCCCTCGCAGGACATGGCGAACAGGCTCGCGGCCTTCACCGGGTTGACCATGGGCGGGCCTGCAGAGGTCGGCAGCCCGCGGAGGCGCATCGCGGATGCCTTTGGCTGGATCACGCAGGACCACCTGCGCGAATTGCACCCGGAGGTTTGGGCCGACGCCCCGACGCTGGGACGCCCCCTGCCCGCCCGCGACAATGAGGACAACCTGTCCAAACGCGGTCGCATTCGCGCCCTGTCGAGCATAGGCGAATACTACGCCCCTGCGCTCGACGCCGGACGGCGGCTGGTCTTTACCCAGGATAGCGTGCGGATGCTCAAGGGCGACTGAACCTTTGGGATCACGGGTGGCTTTACCATCGGGACCTCAGCGATGCGGCCAGACAGAATCTGGCGTAACTCGCGGGGACAGCGTGAAATACCGCCCGTTCATCGCAACGAGCGGAATGCGAATTTGGTACGGCTCGCAAGGTTGCATGGGCACCAAAACGTCGTTTGAACTGGCAGACTCGAAACAGGTATGAGGTGCAAACAACAAACGCACCTGCTTGTCCAGCCAGCCCCCTTCCCAATTCTTGTGCAACAGCGCCCGGAGCCTTTCCGGATCCCGGACAAAATCTGCATGCTCGTCCGTTGGGTCTAGAATGCAGGCAAAAGGTTTCCCCACGTGTTCGCCCCCATATGCGGCGGGCAAAGGAAAGCAAAACGCTCCCGGTGTGGTTTCATGCGCTGCGGTGTGATCCGGATGCGCGCCGGATATGCGCTTCACCACCGGGTTGCTGATCGCGCCAAACCGGGTCCTGACGTCCTGCATGCGTGTTTGGTTGCGAAACCAGCGCATCACATCCGAGGATCTAACCGCACGGTCCGGGGCGAGACGACGGATCAATAATTCAAACGTCTCCTTTGAACCGATCACGGCGGCCTGGCAAAGATGCATCATCCGCTGACTGAGGTCCGTCTGCGTATCGTATCCCCCCGCCCCTTGGCGCGCGATTCGCACGTTTGCAAAGATCGCATCCTGCACCGTGTAGATGTGAAACCACTTGCCGTCGGTGGCCGCCATCATCTGCTCGAACAGATAGGTATTCATCGGATTGTAGGAACCATTGTCCCGTTCAATCCGTGCGATGCGGAACACTTCGAGCACCGCCTCGCGCGCCACAACAAAGGCCGCTAGGGCCGCTGCCTCATTCTTGCGCAGCACGTCCTCTCGCACGTAGGGCGCGTGAAAGCGCAAAATCGCGCCCGGCTCTGTTGATCTGTCGACGCTGACAAAGTCTCCGTGTACCGAATCCTCAAAGACCGAGGACCCCGCCAGCCAGATCAGCGCGCAGGCGGAGTCACAGGCGTGATGCGCCCGCACACGGGTTGCGATGTTCTGCGCGTGCAAAACATGGAAGATCTTCACCGCTTCGAGAAAGGAGCCGCCGGGGCTGTGCAAACAAAGCAGCGCATCTTTGCCCTCCAGCGCCTCGAACAAGGCCAGATCGCCTTTCTCAACAAGCCCGGTATAGGTGTAGGTACAGGGTGTGTCTGGCCCTTTTGTGAAGTCGAGCCGCCCCGCCTCGGCAGCGCCCCCAAGCACCAGCAGACCCAGCAGCAAGCCCAAACAGCGGAGCATGCAAAACACCCTGTTCATCACACCCAATCTCCACTCAACATCCGATCACGATTTTCGATGCGCAACATTATCGACGGATCTTGCAACCACACAAGCCGTCAACAGGCGCAGCACCGGCACAAGACCGCGCGCTGCCAGCAGTCATGAAACAGCGCAGGACGCCAGATCGACAGACCCCTGTGCTGCCCGACCGTGACCGGATGGCGCAAGCGCTTGCCCCCCTGACGCTCCTGTCTTAAACCGCCTGAAACATCCGTCGCGGAGGCCGCCATGCTTGACCTGACTTTTGACACCCCGAAACCCAAAGTGATCGCCGGCGCGAAGCACGACTGGGAGCTTGTGATCGGGATGGAAGTCCATGCGCAGGTCGCCTCCGAGGCCAAGCTGTTTTCCGGTGCCTCAACCAAATTCGGCGCAGAACCCAACACCAACGTGGCCTTTGTGGACGCGGCGATGCCGGGGATGCTGCCGGTGGTGAACGAGTATTGCATCGAGCAGGCCGTGCGCACCGGGCTGGGGCTGAAGGCGCAGATCAACCTGACCTCGGCCTTTGACCGCAAGAACTATTTCTATCCCGACCTGCCGCAGGGCTATCAGATCAGCCAGCTGTACCACCCCCTCGTCGGCGAAGGCGAAGTGATCGTTGACATGGAACCGGGCATCGCCCGGCTGGTGCGCATCGAACGCATTCACGTCGAACAGGACGCAGGCAAATCCATCCACGACATGGATCCCAACATGTCCTTCGTGGACCTGAACCGCACCGGTGTCGCGCTGATGGAGATCGTCTCGCGCCCCGACATCCGCGGCCCCGAAGAAGCCGCTGCCTACCTGACGAAACTGCGCCAGATCCTGCGCTATCTCGGCACTTGCGACGGCAACATGCAGAACGGAAACATGCGCGCGGACGTCAACGTGTCGATCTGTCAGCCCGGGCAATACGAGAAATATCAGGAAACCCAGGATTTCGCGCATCTCGGCACGCGCTGCGAGATCAAGAACATGAACTCCATGCGCTTTATCCAGATGGCCATCGACTATGAGGCGCGCCGCCAGATCGCGCTGGTCGAGGCGGGCGGTGAGGTCACGCAGGAGACGCGGCTGTACGATGCCGACAAGAACGAAACGCGGTCCATGCGGTCCAAGGAAGAAGCGCATGATTACCGCTACTTCCCCTGCCCGGACCTGATGCCACTGGAGATCGAGCAGGCCTGGGTCGACGACATCGCCGCCTCTCTGCCGGAACTGCCCGATGCCAAGAAGACCCGGTTCATCGCCGATTACGGTCTGACGGAATATGACGCGGGCGTGCTGACCGCGGAGACCGTGAACGCGGCCTATTTCGAACAGGTGGCAGAGGGCGCAGGTGATGGCAAACTGGCTGCCAATTGGGTCATCAACGAGTTGTTCGGCCGCCTCAAGAAGGAAGATCATGGGATCGAGGACAGCCCCGTGAGCCCCACGCAACTGGCGGGGATCATCAAGCTGATCAAATCGGACGCCATTTCCGGCAAGATCGCCAAGGATCTTTTCGAGATCGTCTACACCGAGGGCGGAGACCCCGACGAGATCGTCGAGGCGCGCGGCATGAAGCAGGTCACCGATACCGGTGCGATCGAGACCGCTGTCGACGAAATCATCGCCGCCAACCCCGCGCAGGTAGAAAAGGCCAAACAGAACCCAAAACTGGCGGGCTGGTTCGTCGGGCAGGTGATGAAGGCGACAGGCGGCAAGGCCAACCCTAAGGCTGTGAACGAGTTGGTGGCAAAGAAGCTGGCACAATAGTGCTCGCCCGGTAAGGCGGACACTGTGTGGCCAGTGACCCGGATGACATGACCCGGACGACATGACCCAGACGACATGACCCAGACGACCGGCAAGACCATTGCGGCGGCGGCCCTGCAACTGCGCCTGCTCACCGCCGGACCATCAGAAAGGCGCAGAAATGTCCCGCCTGCGCGATGATCTTCTGGTCTACAACGAACGGGTGAAACTGAGCGCCAACACCTATAATGCGGTTTGTCTGGGCCTGATCGGCTTTGCCCTTCTGCGCCCGCTGACCGAGGATGTGACCACGCTGGATGCCACCGCTTTCTGGTGGACCGGTCTGGGACTGGCATTTCACGCGCTGGCACGCTATATGTTGGGCAGGTTAAAGAAGGAGGCGACGGATGACGGCCTATGAATTCTGGATGCCGCTGGCTCTACTGGCTCTTGCGGGCCTGTATACGTTGTACGTACGCCACGAGGGCAAGCTGCTCGACCTGCGGATCGAGGAAGCGCGGCGCAAGCGTCAGCATCCCGCAGAGTAGTTCGGTTTGTCATCAAACCCCTTCCACGTCTGAAATCTGACCACGTTCATAATTGACAGAGGCTGCAACGCGGTTGCGGCACCAAAGGCTGTGACTTCGGGTCCGGCGCGTGCTCTTCGCCCCTTGGCAAGGCAGGCCTGAGCACCGATTGCGTGCCTGCGCGTGCGCCAATCGTATTCAAATGCCCTAACGTAAGGAATCCCTGACTGCCTGTCCCAGAGCCGCCTTGGTATACAGATCTCACCAAAGGACACGTACCCTAAGGCAGCCTCAGGATTGATCGGGGCGATACGCAAAACATAGAACGCGGAAGATTTTAATCCGTTTCTTCAAACTGTTAATGGGGCGCGGTCCATCTGGACCCGCCCCTATTACATTGCAAGACGCCCGTCCGGATGTGTCCGCGCGCGGGACGTGTCCCAGCACGCCACGCCCTCAATGGGCCAGAACATTCCGCGCCACCGCCATTTTCCTGCCCTTCCCACGCTTTACCCCGGAACAGAGAGCAGGAAGGCCCGTGATGCGCTACGAGTACAAACTGGTCCCGGCCCCGGTAAAGGGCACGCGAGGAAAGGGCCTTTCGGCCGAGGCGCGCTTTGCGACCGCCGTCGAACACGTGCTCAATGATATGGCCGCCCGTGGGTGGGAGTATCAGCGCAACGACACACTGCCCTCAACAGAGCGCGCTGGCCTCAGCGGCAGCGAAACGGTGTGGCGCAATTTGCTGGTCTTCCGCCGTCCCCACGCGGAAGATGCGAGCCTGTTCCAACCGAAACTGCTGGAACCACCTAGGGTCGCACCTTCCGCGCCAGAGACGCCTGTGACGCCTGCGCCGATCCCGGCCGACGCCCCGTCACCCTCTGTGAACATGGCTGCGGATTCGCAAGCAAACGGCGCTCCGTTACAAGATGCGCCCAGCGCGCCACCGCAGCAGACAACGCAAGCAAACACGTCGATGTGCGAGACCTCTGTGCCGGCCGCGCCCGAGCCTGCGCTACAAACGACACAAGAGACCGCACCAACAGAGGACCCATCTCAGGCGCAGGACATGGACCTGCCCCCACCGCCTGACCGACCGCGCCGAGCGCCTCTGGGCCCCGCCGATGCTGCGGACCTTGCCCTGCGTGAGGCCCTCACAGGTCCCCTGGATCTACCCGAAGAAACGCTTACACACCCGGCAGATGCGCCGCCGGACACGCCAATCCTGACCGATACGGCAAGAGACAGTTCCGCGCAGGAAACAGCTCAAACACCTGTTTCCCCTGAAGAAACATCCTCCACGGTGGGTGCCGCAGAAGAGGCATCGGTCAGCCAGAATGAACGTGCCACCGAACAACCAAACAACGACATGCCTGAAACGACGGCAACCGGCCCCTTGCCGCCTGCCCCGCTTCCCATGTTGACATCACCGGCGTCTTCGCCTGCGCCACGCTCTCCCTGAATTCGGAGCCTAGGGCGCGCCGCCCTCCGGGATGCCCAGATCCAGCGATAGCGCATGGATCGCGCTGACAAGCTCCGCCCCAAGCGCCTTGTGCACGGCCCTGTGCCGCGCCACGCGCGATTGCCCCTCAAAGGCCACGGCCCGCAGCGACACATGGAAATGGCTTTCGCCGGACCCATCGTCCCCGCTGTGACCCGCGTGTCGCGCGCTGTCGTTGCGCACCTCCAGATGTGCCGGCGCAAAGGCGCTTTGCAGTTTTTCGCGGATTTCGTCTTCACGTGACATTTTTCGACCCTGCCCCCTGTTTTCCAATCTCAGATTGTTTAAACTCTGGCGTCCGAGTCGAGAAGAGGTGTGAGATGAGCAAAGACGATCCCTTCGGTTTCGACATGTCCGTGAGGTCCGCAAAGCGCAAGAATCCGCGCGGACGCAAGGGCATGAGTGGTGCATCCGAAACGTCGCAGCGGGCCTGCGACCATGAGGGATGCATGGAACCGGGCAAGTTCCGCGCTCCCAAGGCGCCAGATGTTCTGGATGATTTCTTTTGGTTCTGTAAGGATCATGTGCGCGAATACAACCTGAAGTGGAATTTCTTTGACGGCAAGACCGAAGCAGAGATGAACGCGCAGGAAAGCGCCGACAAGGTGTGGGAGCGGCGGACAAAGGACTGGCGCGATCCGGAGGCCAAGGCTTGGGCGCGTCTTGGCATCGAGGATCCGCATCAGGTGTTGGGCAACAATGCCACGCGCAACCCGGGCAAGAAGGCAGGCGGTGGACGCAAACTGCCCCCGACAGAGCGCAAGGCATTGGAGATTCTCGAAGCCGAGGATCATATGACCAAGGCCGAGATCCGAAAAGCCTACTAGAAGCTGATCAAGGTGCTGCACCCGGATATGAACGGTGGCGACCGCAGTCAGGAAGAACAGTTGCAAGAAGTTGTCTGGGCCTGGGATC
>JBELMB010000106.1:15899-18035 GCA_042088665.1 Sagittula sp. | reverse complement strand
GGCCCCTGTGCCGTCGCCCCCGCCTGCGCTGCCCGCCTTCGAGGATGACAGCGCAGAGGTCCTCGAGGATCCTTATGGCGAGCTGAGCGATTTTGACGATTACGGCGATGACGTCTCGGCCCTTGCCGTGCCGCCTGCGCCGCCGATGCCGTCCCCGGCGCCGATGCCACGCGTGCCCGCCGCGCCGACCAAGGCATTGGTGCAAAAGCCCGCGCGCAAGCCGATCCAGCCGTCTCGCCGCGCGCAGGCCGAGGCGCAGCCGCAGTTGCAGTTCGAAGATACTCAACCGGACTACGAGCTGCCGCCGCTGTCGCTGTTGATGTCCCCCGATCAGATCGAGCGTCACCACTTGAGCGACGAGGCGCTGGAAGAAAACGCGCGCATGCTGGAATCTGTCCTCGACGACTATGGCGTGAAGGGCGAAATCACGTCTGTCCGCCCCGGCCCCGTGGTCACCATGTACGAACTGGAACCCGCACCGGGGTTGAAGGCCTCGCGCGTGATCGGTCTGGCCGATGACATTGCCCGGTCGATGTCTGCGCTGTCGGCGCGGGTGTCCACGGTTCCGGGTCGGTCGGTCATCGGGATCGAGCTGCCCAACGACAAGCGCGAGATGGTCTGTTTCCGCGAGATCCTTGCCGGGCGTGATTATGGCGACGGCAATCACAAGCTGCCGTTGGCACTGGGCAAGGACATTGGCGGCGATCCCATGGTGGCCAACCTCGCCAAGATGCCGCACCTGCTGATCGCCGGTACCACCGGGTCAGGCAAGTCGGTGGCCATCAACACGATGATCCTGAGCCTGCTCTACAAGCTGACGCCGCAGGACTGCCGCTTGATCATGATCGACCCGAAGATGCTGGAACTCAGCGTCTATGACGGGATTCCGCATCTGCTGAGCCCCGTTGTGACCGACCCCAAGAAGGCCGTTGTGGCGCTGAAATGGGTCGTGGGCGAGATGGAAGACCGCTATCGCAAGATGTCCAAGATGGGCGTGCGCAACATCGACGGCTACAACAGCCGCGTGGCGGATGCGTTGAAGAAAGGCGAGTTGTTCTCGCGCACGGTGCAGACCGGTTTTGACGACGACACCGGCGAGCCGGTTTTCGAGACGGAAGAGTTCGAACCCAAGAAGATGCCCTATATCGTCGTGATCGTCGACGAAATGGCCGATCTGATGATGGTTGCGGGCAAGGAGATCGAGGCCTGCATCCAGCGCCTTGCGCAGATGGCGCGGGCCTCGGGCATTCACTTGATCATGGCGACGCAGAGGCCTTCGGTCGATGTGATCACAGGCACGATCAAGGCGAACTTCCCGACGCGGATTTCCTTTCAGGTGACGTCAAAGATCGACAGCCGCACAATCCTTGGCGAGATGGGGGCGGAGCAGCTTCTGGGCATGGGCGACATGCTGTACATGGCGGGCGGTGCAAAGATCACGCGCTGCCACGGGCCGTTTGTCTCTGACGAAGAGGTCGAGGAGATTGTGAACCATCTCAAGGCCTTTGGTCCGCCGGAATACATCGGTGGCGTGGTCGAAGGGCCGGATGACGAGAAAGCCGACAACATTGACGCCGTGCTGGGTCTGTCCACCGGCGGCAACACGAATGGCGAAGACGCGCTGTATGATCAGGCGGTTCAGATCGTGATCAAGGACCGCAAATGCTCTACCTCTTATATTCAGCGCAAGCTGGGCATCGGCTATAACAAGGCCGCGCGTCTCGTCGAGCAGATGGAAGACGAAAGCGTCGTTTCAGCCGCAAACCACGTGGGCAAGCGCGAGATCCTGGTGCCGGAGCAAGGCTGACGCGAGGGATTTGGCTGCCCTGTCCTGGGGCGGCCGGTGAGCGGTCTGTGTGCAGTGCGGGACCTGCTTTGGGCCATAGGTCGCGATGCAGGACAGATGCGCAAGACACAGATGCGCAAGACACTGGGCACAGGGCTTATCGCGCCTGCGTAGCCATAAATGTCCCTCTCCCTACCGCCCTTTATCCTCGGGCGATTCGCATAATATTTCGTAACTTTCCGGGGATTTGGGGCTTGCCATTGCAAAAAGGCAGATCGAGCCTTCGGAGCCTTCGGAGCCTTCGGAGCCTTCGGAGCCTTCGGAGCCTTCGGAGCCTTCGGAGCCTTCGG
>JBELMB010000106.1:0-15799 GCA_042088665.1 Sagittula sp. | reverse complement strand
GAGCCTTCGGAGCCTTCGGAGCCTTCGGAGCCTTCGGAGCCTTCGGAGCCTTCGGGTTTCGTTCCGCAGCAGCGCTTTTTTACTCTGCGCTCATCGTATAGGTTAACCCGGAGCAACGACTGCCTCTGGGCCGCTCAGGTCTGCTGCGGGCGCGGTGCACAGGTCACAAAGCGCATTGCCGTTGAGACCTGCTTCAAGACACCCTGCCGTGGCCCAGGCATCAGGGCATGCGGGAAGATAACCACCGATCTCGTTCTGTCTTTCGTCTTCGCACCAGACCCGGCCCGAGGAAAACCCCTGAACCGGGCCAGGTCTTCTGTGGCTGCGCGCTGTCCGAAACGCGGCCTCAGGCGTCGCGTTCGGCGATCCAGGCGTGGTCGGGATGGTTCTTGAAACGCCATTTGCGCAGCGGTCCGGCCATTACGTTGAGATAATACATCTCGTATCCATAAGGTGCGGCGCAGGGATGGTGGCCCTTGGGCACGAGGGTCACGTCGTGGTCGGACACGGACATGGTCACGTCGAGGCTGCCGTCCTCTGTGAACACGCGTTGGTGGCCATAGCCCTGCGCGGGGTTCAGGCGGTGGTAATAGGTTTCTTCGAGATAGGTGATGTTGGGATAGTCATCCACATCGTGCCGGTGCGGCGGGTAGGAGGACCAGTTGCCCTGCGGTGTATAGACCTCTGTCACCAAAAGGGAGGAGGCCACGTCGCGGTCCTCCATTGCGATGTTGTGGATGTGACGGGTGTTGGACCCCTGGCCGCGCGGCGTGAGGGCGATCCCCTCCGGGCCAATGCGTTGGGCGGGGAAACTGGCTGTCGCCGGGGCGGAGCAGACCGCAATCACGCAGTCTGTCGTGGCCACTGCCGACCACAGCGCGCCGGAGGGCAAGTAGGCCGCGTGCGGCGGGCGCTTGTCAAATACGCTCATGCGGTCGCCCATCTCGCCAAAGCTTTCGCCGCCGCCAGTGATCTGGGCCTTGCCTTCGACCATCACGAGGATCACTTCGAGGTCGCCTGTGGCGCCTTCGGCGGTCTCTCCGGGGGCGAGACGCCAGAGGTCAAAGCCGACGTAGCCCCAGTCCGGGCTTTCGGGCGTCTTGGCGTTCTCGATGGTGATGTTGTGGATGCGGCCGCTTTGGCCTGTGGGCTTGCGCAAGAGATAAGTCATTGTGTCGTCCAGATTGGGTTGGGTCGGTCCGCGCGGGGGGCGCGGACCAGTGCCAGTGCGAGTGGCCATCAATGCGTCGCGGCCTGTGCGGGACTTGTGCCGCATGCGCCACCGATGGGGCAAGTCAGGGCTGCAAGGGGCCGCCGATCAGGGGCGCCGCCGCGCGTCCTGCGCTGCAAGCGCCGCCTCGAAAGCCTCCGGGGGCATGTCTTCGGCCAAGGCCCGATGAAAGAGCGCGGCCTGCGTTTCCGGTGCGAGCCCGCCCAAGGGCGGATCATTGTCGAGGTTGGTCGGAAAGGAATACCCTTCGGCGCAGGCGCCAATGGCAGCTTTGGCGGTCATCGTGTCCAGCGCGCCAGAGGCCATCAGCGCCTTCACCACGGGGTAGAGCCGGGCGGACATGCCGGTGCGGTCGATCACTTCCATGGCGCGGCCAAGGGCCGAGCTGATCTGCAGAAGGTTGGCCATGCGCTGGATCGACTCCGAGCGGTTTTCTCCGGCGGCGTGAAAGATCGCCGGGTTGAAGAACAGCGCATCGCCTTTTTGCAGCGGCACCTGCACGTGGTGCTCTTCGAAAAAGGCGCGGAAATCGTCGCGGCGATAGGCCATGTAGCCCGGGCGAAAGGCCTGCGAAAAGGGCAGCAACTTTGTCGGGCCGCTTTCGATGGGCATGTCGCAATGGGCCACCGCGCCCTGCAGGGTCATCACGGAAGAGAGGTCATGCACATGCGCAGGGAACTGTCCGGCCACGTCTGCCGTCTGGAACCCGAGGTGGTAATCGCGGTGGGCGACCTGCGCCTTGCCGCCCGGACGCACAAGGTTCACCTGCGCCGTCATCTGATAGAAGGGACCCAGCCAGGCCTCGCAGACCGCCGCAATCGCCGCATTGCCGAAATACAACGCGAAGCATTCAGGATCTTCTTCGCAGAGCTTCTGCAGGGCGTTCCAGATCCGCGCGTTTGATCCGGAGGCGGCAAAGTGATCGGCCCCACCCCCCGAACTGATCACTTCGCGTTCGATGATCGTCTCGAAAGCGGTCGTTGCGGCGTCGATGGGGGCGGTGTCCTCATAGGCGCCGCGCAGCGCCAGCGCGCCGGCGGTCTGGCCCAACACATGCGCCCATTCCGCCAGCAGCGCCTTGCGTTCGGATGGATCTGTCAGGGCGCCCTGCAGCGAAGGCATGTCGTAGACCGGGATATTGTGAAGAACATCGGCGGCAAAGCGCAGATCCCCGCGCGCAAGGGTTTGCCCCGTCAGACGGGCAAACTCAGCGAGATCGCAATCGTCCATGTCGAAATAGCCGTGGTCTTTCATCTCTCTCTCCCTGTCTTGATTTTATGTGTCGTCGCCCGGGTCCTCTGGATCCTTCGGGTCGAAATCGAAAAAGAACTGATATCCGCACCAAAGCCCGATCACGCCAAAAAGCGCGGCCCAACCCGGGTTGCCCAGGTAGGTTTCGACACCCGCCCAGCCGAGGCAGGCGACGACCAGAACGATCCGGCGCCAGAGCGGCACAAAGAAGGGCAGTTGCACATCAAAGATGCGCTTGGCGCCCTTCAAGCGGCAACCTCAAGGCCCGCCTTGGCGCAGACCTGCAGAATGTGCTCATAGCCCATCTTCGAATAGTCGAAGGGCGGGGCCTTGGCGGGGTCCTGCTCGGCCTCGACGACGATCCAGCCGTCGTAGTCCATGGCCTTGAGCTTGTCCGCCACCGCCTGGAAATCGATGCAGCCGTCCCCCGGCACGGTGAACGCGCCGCGGATCACCGCGTCGAGAAAGCTGAGGTCGCCTGCGCGCACCTCCTTGACGATTTCGGGGCGTATATCCTTGAAATGCACGTGGTGTACACGGTCTGCCCAGCGGTCAAGCGTGGCCATCACATCACCCCCGCCAAACAACAAGTGCCCGGTATCAAAGCAAAGTTGCACCGCTTCGGCACTGCCGTCCATGAGCCAGTTCACGTCCTCTTCGCTCTCGACGATGGTGCCCATGTGATGGTGGTAGGCCATGGGCATGCCCAAACCCAGCATCCATTTCGCCAGTTCAGAGAGCTTGGCGGCATAAGCCCTGATCGCGTCACGGTCGAGGATTGGCCGCGCGTTGACCGGTATGTCCTGCATCCCCTGCACGGTGTTGGAACATTCGGCATAGACGATGCAGGGCGCATCGAGGGCGATGAACTGCTCGACCTGCTGGCGCACGGCGGCTTTTTCGGCCTCCAGATCATTGACCAGCAAGTTGCCAGAGCACCAGCCGCCGCACAGCGCGATGTCATTGGCGTCCAGATAGTTGCGCAAACCCTCGGTGTCCTGCGGCATGCGCTGGCCGCGTTCGACCCCGGTGTAGCCGATCTGGCGCGACTCTTGCAGCGCCTGTTCCATGGTGTAACCGGCGGTCAGATCCGGCAGGTCGTCGTTCTGCCATGCGATGGGGGAGATCCCGATTTTCACTGACATATCAGTGTATTCCTTGCTGTTTCGTGGCGAAAGTGGGCGCCGTGGGTTGCCTTGGGGCGCTGTAGGTTGGCCCACTGCCGGGTATGGGTGTTGCAGGTCCGGGGCGCGTCAACCGCTGTCGGTTTGGCGCGCGCCGGTGTTCGATGTACTGGCCTGATTTTATGGCCTGATTTTATGGCCTGATCTACTGGGCTGATCTACTGGGCTGATCTACTGGGCTGATCTACTGGCCCGGTCTACTGGCGCTCCGTCTGAAGGGCGGATTCGTAGCCTTCGCGGGCCGCGTTCACCTCGGCGCGCTCGGACACTTCGGGCACGGCCACTTCCCACCACGAGCCACCGAATTCGGTGGAGGGATAAGGATCCGTGTCGATCACCACGACAAAGGGGCCGGTGGCCGCCTTGGCGCGGGCGAGCGCGTCTTCCAGCTCCGCCACGGAGGCGACATGCACAGAGGCGGCCCCCATGCTGCCCGCATGAGCGGCAAAGTCGATGTTCGAGGGGTTCTCATGCACGGCGGTGTCCAGCAGGTTGTTGAACTCCGCCCCGCCGGTGCCCATCTGCAGCCGGTTGATGCAGCCAAAGCCACGGTTGTCGGTGATCACCACGGTGATCTTGATGCCCATCATCACCGCCGTCGCCAGTTCCGAATTGGCCATCATATAAGAGCCGTCGCCCAGCATGCAGACCACGTCGCGGTCCGGTTCGGCCATCTTGATCGCCATGGCCCCGGCGATCTCATACCCCATGCAGCTAAAGCCGTACTCCATGTGATAGGCGCCGGGGCGCGGCGCTTTCCAGAGCTTGTGCAGCTCTCCGGGCATGGTGCCCGCGGCGCACATCACGATGGTGTCGGGACCGGAGGCGCGCTGCACCGCGCCGATCACCTGCATGTCGGTGGGCAGTGCGTTGCCATCCGCGGGCGCGTCGGTCAGCGGGTCCACATTGGCGAACCAGTCGGCCTTGAGCGCCTCGGCAGGGGCGGCGGCCTTGTAGTCGCCCAGCCCCTCGGTCAGCTCCTTCAGGCCCATTTTGGCATCTGCCATGACCGGCATGGCGCCGTGTTTTGCGGCGTCATAGGCGTTGACGTTGAGCGCGATCAGCGCGGCATCCGGGTGCTTGAACAGCGACCAGGAGCCGGTGGTGAAATCCTGTAGCCGGGTGCCGACACCCAGCACCACATCGGCCTCCGCGCAGCGGGTGTTGGCCGGATCGCCGCCCGTCACCCCCACCGGGCCAAGGTTCAGCGGGTGGTCCCATGCCAGCGCGGATTTGCCCGCCTGTGTTTCCACAACGGGAATATCATGCGCCTCGGCAAAGGCTTGCAGATCGGCACAGGCGTCGGAGTAATGCACACCGCCCCCGGCCACGATCACCGGGCGCTGGGCTGTCTTCAGCCGTGCGACGGCATTGGCCAGTTCGTCCAGATCCGGGCGCGGACGGCGCGGGGTCCAGGTCTTGTCTTCGAAGAAGACAGCCGGGAAATCATAGGCCATGGCCTGCGTGTCCTGACAAAAGGCGAGTGTCACCGGACCGCATTGCGCCGGATCGGTCAGCACCGCCATGGTGCGCGGCAGCGCGGTCAGCAGCTGTTCGGGCCGTTGGATGCGGTCGAAATAGCGTGACACCGGGCGAAAGCAGTCGTTGGCCGAGACAGTGCCATCGGCGAAATCCTCGACCTGTTGCAGCACGGGGTCCGGCGCGCGCGTGGCAAAGACATCCCCCGGGACCAGCAGCACCGGCAGACGGTTCACATGCGCAAGGGCCGCGGCGGTGACCATGTTGGTGGCGCCCGGCCCGATCGACGAGGTTGCGATCATGGCGCGGCGGCGCTTCATCTGCTTGGCATAGGCGATGGCGGCATGCGCCATGCTTTGTTCGTTGTGACCACGGTAGGTGGGCAGCACATCGCGGATGCCATAGAGCGCCTCGCCCATGCCGGCGACGTTGCCATGGCCGAAAATCGCCCAGCAGCCCGCGAAAAAGCGGTCGCCTTCGGGCGTTTTCTGCGCAGCGAGATAGCGCACCATGGCCTGTGCGGCGGTCAGTCTGATCGTTGTCATGTCGTGTCCTCCCTCTCTTTGTGAGGTTTATATCCCGGCGCGGGCGCGATCCCAAATCGCGCAGAGCCTTGCGTAGCTGTCGGTCATGTCTTGTACCGCTTGGGCGTCTGTCAGATCGCCGGTCATCCAGGCGCGGGCCGAGGCGCCAAAGATCGTGCGACCCACGGCAAAGCCCTTTACCAGCGGGTAGCGCGCAGCGACCTCAAAGCTGGTGGCAAGCTCGGATTCCTCTGCGCCAAGGCCCAGCACGACGATGCCCCGGGTGTAGGGATCGTTGGCCTGAATGGCGGATACTGTTGCGCCCCATGCGGTGTCAGAGATCATCGGCTCCAGCTTCCACCAATCGGGCTGAATGCCGATCTCGTACATGCGGCGGATGACCTCCGCGGTGGTGCCTTCGTTCACGGGACCGGCCTTTGAGGGGATGACTTCCAGCAGAAATTCCAGCCGGTTGCGGCGGGCCGAGGCAAACAGGCGCAGCAATGTGGCCTCCTGGCTGGCCTTCATCTCGGGCGTGTCATCGGGATGGTAAAAGCACAGCGCCTTGACCACATGATCCACCGGCCATTCCGCCAAGCCGCCGAAATCCGTGCCCAGTTCGGGCTCCAGCGTCAGCGGGCGCGAGCCGGGCCATTCCACGGGGCGCCCGATCCAAAGCCCGGTGCCCGCGGCCTTGTAGAGCGCGTCGCGCCCCAGCCGGTTGTCGCACAGCAGACCATAGCCCGGCTGTCCTGCCGCCACCGCTTGGCAGGCCTGCAGACAGAGCGATTTGAAGGCGCCGATCTTGTCCGGGGTGGCGCCGTCCAGCGCCTCCATCTGGCTGCGGTGATCAAAGGCAAAGACCCGCAGCGTCGACCAGTCGCCCTTGCGGTTGGTCGCCCAATGCACGTGTTCCAGCGCCGCGTCCTTGCGCAGCGCGGGCGTCTGCACGCCGCGCTTCAGAAAGAACTGCAACTCCTCCCAGCTGGGGTAGGCCGGGGCGCAGCCGTGGCGGCTGACGGCGAAGGCGCCGCAGGCATTGGCGTAGGTCAGCGATTGAGGCCAGCTCTCTCCGTCCAGCCAGCCCTTCAGCAACCCGGACATGAAGCCGTCGCCGGCGCCCAGCACGTTGAAGACCTCGATGGGGAAGCCCGGACCGCTTTCACCGTCATCAAGGCTGTCGGCCACCTCTCCGGTGAAGGCCACAGCGCCCATCGGCCCACGTTTGCAGACCAGCGTCGCGCCAGAGACCGCCCGCACAGCGCGCAGCGCGGCAATGGTGTCGGTGGTGCCGCCCGCGATGTGGAACTCTTCTTCGGTGCCGACGATGAGATCGAAAAGATGCAGCGTGGTTTGCAGTTTGGCGGTGACGGCTTCGGATTCGATGAACCGGGCCTCGCCATCGCCATGCCCGGCCAGACCCCAGAGATTCGGCCGGTAGTCGATGTCCAGCGCGGTTTGCAGCCCGTGCTTGCGCGCCAGTTCCAGCGCCTTGATCACCGCCGCTTCGGTCCTTGGGTTGCTCAGATGGGTGCCGGTGGCCACCACGGCGCGCGCCTCGCGGATGAAGTCCTCGTCGATGTCCTCTTCGCTCAACGCCATGTCGGCGCAATTCTCGCGGTAGAAGATCAGCGGAAACTGCTCCTGGTCACGGATGCCGAGGATCACCAGCGCGGTCAGACGGTCCGGGTCGGTGAGGACGCCGCGGGTGTCGACGCCTTCCTTTTCCAGCTCTTCGCGGATGAAGCGGCCCATGTGTTCGTCGCCGACGCGGGTGATCAGCGCAGAGCGCATCCCCAGCCGCGCCGTGCCTGCGGCCATATTGGTGGGCGAGCCGCCGATGTACTTGTTGAAGCTGGCCATATCCTCAAGCCGACCGCCCACCTGCGCGCCATAGAGGTCAACGGAGGACCGCCCAATCGTGATCACGTCGAGAGATTTGCGCATGCCAGTAGGTTCCGTGTTCCTGAGGTGTTGTCCAGTGACAGCCCGAGGGCTGGCTGTCGCGGCGACCCTGTGCCAAGCAGGGGGCAAAGGTCAATTGCCCGTGCAAGCTTCCTATCACGGATGAAAGGGGGCTGTCGCGAGGGCCGTGGCCCCGTGCCGGGGGCAGATTGGGCTCAGATCGACTCTGGCAGATAGAAATCCGGTTGCAGGAAACGCTGGCCCGGGGTGGTGCTCGCGCCCTTGCGCAGGGTCTCTGTCATCAGCGTGACGCAGGCTTCGCAAAGCTGGCGCAGGGGCGTCGCGATCACCAGTTCAGCGTAGCGGTCGGCCAGCGCGGCGCGCGACGCGGGGGTCAGTTCGTGCACGACGAGGGCGACTTCGCCGGGGGCGCGGCTTTCGCGCAGGGCGTTGATCGCCCCCTCCATCCCGCCGCCCGCGCAATAGAGCCCGCGCAGGTCCGGGTGTCGCTGCAACAGATCCATCGTGGCCTCATAGGTCAGTTGCCGGGTCTCCAGATTGACGAGCGTGTCGAGCACGGTGTTGTCCGGCGCGAATTCCCGGAAATAGGACCGGAACCCGGTTTCCCGCAGTTCATGACCATGCCACCGAAACCCCCCGACAAAGGCCGCGATCTTGCCCGGTGCGCGGATCGTCTTGGTCAACATATGCGCGGCCACGCGACCAGATTTCATATTGTTCACGCCGATGTAGCTTTGCCGGACGCCCTGCGCGAAATCATTCAGCAACGAGTAGCAGGGCACGCCGCTTTTCTCCAGCCGGGCCACGGTGTCGGTCACCCGCGCATGGTTGACCGCGGTGGCGGCGATGGTGTCGCATTTATCGGCCATCTCCTCCATCAGGGCGCTGAAATCGCCGGGGCTTTGCGAGGGGGAAAAGCCGAAATGCACCTTGCCACGGATCCCCGGTGCGCGGGCCACGGCCGCCTCCATCTCGGCGCGCAGCGCCTGGTAAAAGGGTTGACGTTCCTTGTGAAAGACCATGCCGAAACGGATTTCTGGCAGGTCGGCCATCATGCGCTGGCCGATCAGGGCGGTGGCGTGGTAGCCAATGTTCTGCGCCGCCTCATAGACCCGCCGCGCGGTTTCCTCGCGGACCTTTGCGCGACCGTTCAGGACACGGTCCACGGTCGCGACAGAAACCTGCGCCTCTTGCGCGAGATCGGTGATGGTGGGTCGTTTGGCCATGTGACTCCCAATGCAAGATACCGCGCAGGGGCGCGTCTCTGAATGAAAGGTTTTGCAAGAAAACCTGTCTTTGGCAAGAGATCTCGGCTGGCTGACGTGATCCCTGCCGATGTTCCAATGGGTTTCAGGGCGGTTGTGGCCGCTTGGCTGCCCACCTTCGGGCATGCGGGGCTTGCGTAGGACGCTATCGGGAATCGCGCGATCCCGCAGAGGATCGGTCCGTGCACAGGGTGATGGCATGCAGACCCCCCAGCAGGGGACACCTGTCGTCGGTCAAGCATCTTGCGTTCAGAAACCGGGGATGGTCGCGCGGGGGGGCCCTTGGGCGTGATCGGTGCGAAGGCTGTCAGCCCGTGGGCTCGGCCTCTTCGGCAGCGCGTTCCAGTTTCAGAAGCGCGCGCAGCAGCACTTCTTCTTCCTGGGTTTCGAGATGGGCGCGCAACAGGTCCTGACGCGCGCGCATCCGGGGCAGGGTGCTTTCAAAGATATCACGCCCGCGCGGGGTCAGCCGCAGGGTATGGGCGCGACTGTCCTCGGGATTCTGGTGAGAGGCGACCAGCCCTTCGGTCATCAAGGTCTTGACGTTGCGGCTGATCAAACCCTTGTCCATCGCGGCCACGCGGGACAGGTAGGCGGCTGTCGCCTCTCCCACGCCACCCAGCAAGGCCACCAGCCGCCACTGCGTGAGGGTCAACCCCGCCTGATCCTTGAGGATACGCGCCGCCTGTGCATTGAGTTTCGCCTGCGCCCGTGCGAGCCGGAACGTCAGGAACTGGCCAACTTTTTCGTTGGTGCTGTCGTCCTCTTCTGCGCCAAGGGGCCACATGGGGCTCTCCACCTGCTTCCGATTGACGTCAGTTTGACGCGATAACGCATCACGTCAAGGTCAATCTGACTGTCACTTTGCACAGATGGTTTTGTCAGCCCCCGGTGGCCTCAATAGGAGCAGACGGTGCCAGTGGTTTGCAGGACACGTTGTGGTTGTTCCGGCAAGCGCATGAAGACGACGCGGCGGTTTTCCGGGGCCAGCGGGTAAACGTTATTCTTGAGAACATGTTCACCGAAGCCCACCGGATAGAGCGGCAGCACCACATAAGACGCCGCCAAGGTGCGAGAGACAGAGACGGCGCGGCGCATCGACAAGTCACAGTTGTAGCCAATCGAGCCCGCCGCATCCGTGTGACCGATGACGGCATAAGAGGTGCCCGCAAGGGCCGGGTCGCTGAGTGCGGCCACCAGTTGCGCGATCTTGGTGCGCTGGTCGGCGCGGATCTGGTCGCTGTTGTAGTCGAACTCGATCGTGATCGCGACAGAGGGCAGGGCCAGCTTGCCAGAGGTCTGCGGCGCAGGGGGCGTGTAATCCACCGGCGCGGGGGGCGGCGCGGGCGTTGCGGTGACCTGTTGCGTGTCGAGATCAAGCACCAGCGTTTCGAAGGTCACTTCGGGTGCGGCAGATTCAAACTGCGGCTTGTTCGGGTCCAGGGACACGCCGGCGCAATTGGCAGTATTGGGCGAGGCGAGGCAGCGGGCCAGCGCATTGCCCGGCACCGGTGCGGTTTCGCGCTGCGTTTGCGCGGTGTCGTTGTTGAGGCCGGGGATAAAGATCTCTGCCTGCTGGGCAGAAGCCTGCGGCACGAGGGGCAGGTCCAGTGCAAGGCCAAGCGCGGGGACAAGGCCGAGGCACAGGGCGAAGCGGGAGAAGAGGGCGCGCATTCTGGGCTCCTTTCGGGACGGGCGCGCCGGGACAGCCCGGCGCGCAATGGGCGTGGTGTTCCGGGATCCGTCCCGGACACGCTCTGTTTATGGTCGCGGTCAGCCGATGCCTTAATGGCCGCTGACGAATACCGAGATATGCGCCTTGGCCACATCCGGGTTGTGTTTGCTCACCGCGCGGAAATCCGCACCGCTGGGGGTGCTGTTCTGATCCGCGCCGCCATCGTTGAGGTCGAGCACAAGCGTCTCGTTCACGAGAGAGGAGTAGGTCTGGCGCGAGATCGGCTTGTGATCCGCCGAACAGGAGACGGCGCGGGTGTCACGGGTCTCTGCCTTGATCGCGGCATCCCCGGCGTTGCAGATCGCCACGATCGTCTCAAGCCCCGGTTCAGAGGTGCGCAGCGCCCCCTGCGGCGGAAACACATACTGCGTGCCGCCCGGGATCACGATGTCAGCGAGGCCGGGGAAGGGATACAGCACGCAGCTGTCGTGATCGTCGTCGATGGAGATCAGCGTCAGGCGGCAATCGTGGCGCGGTTCAATGAAGATCTTCAGCGAATCGCCAACCTTGTAGGCAGGCTTGTCGGTGTAGATCGTCAGGTGGCTTTGCGCCGCGACGGAGTGCTGCGTGGGGTCGTAATCCCCGCCGAACTGGCGGCTGTCATCATGCGTGACGATGGGCTGGTGCCCGGTCTTGGGGGCGTTGCCGGGGTCATAATCCGTGCCCTGAACCACCTGGCGCACAGAGTGCGACAGCGCCGCGTTGACCGTCGCGCCCTTGTGCACTGGGCGGTAGTCGGTCAGGTTTTGCAACAGCACCGGGAAGACGGCGGTCCATTCGTCGCGCGCGATGGGCGAAATATCCAACCGGTTCAACAGGCTGGCGTTCTGCGTTCCGGCAAAGGCCATCCGCTTGCGCAGCTCATCCGAGGTCAGACCCAGCTCGTTTGCGGCCTGCTCGAAATTGACGAAGTAGTCCACGTGGTAGACGAAAAGCCCGCGCACGGGTTCAAGCCCCGCGGCCTTTGTGTCGGGATCGATGTTCGCGGCCTCCAGCGTGGCAAAGAAGGCCTCCATGTCTTTCTTGAAGTAGTCGTTGATCGCTTCCTTGCCGGGATAGATCGCGGCGATGGTTTGCCGGACAGAGGGCGACAGCGCGAGATTGTTCATCGCGATCTCCCGCACCGCATCGTCATTGAACCGCATGCCCTTGATATGGCAAGAGATACAGGAAATGCCGTTGACCACTTCGCCGGTGCCATCGGGGTAATCCGTGTCGCGCACGATGGAGGTGGGGCCCACATCCAGACGCTCGCCCTTTTCGGTGTTCAGGTAATAGGCGTGAAAACCGTTGGGCAGGGTGAAGATCGACTCGCCGCCATCATGCTGAAAGGCCAGTTCTTCGCCAAAGGCCTCCTTGGGGCCAAGCGGATATTCAAAGAAGCTTTGCCGCCCCTTGGAGCCCGCAAAATCATAAGACGTCCAGAAAAAGCCGGTGCCCATGGCGTGCCGTTCGATCAGGCGATTGTGGGTCGAGACGCCGCTGTCCTGGAAACCCGCGCGCACAACCTGTTCGTTCTGGATGTTGCGCACCATGCTGATGCCCAGCTTGGATTCCAGTCCGGCAACGGTGTCGGGCAGACCCAGCACGTCGTAATACAGCGGCGAGACAGAGGCCGTGGCGGTGAACCAGTCGGCGCGCAGGATCGGGTTGGCGGTGCCCGCCATGGTCTGCAGCGTGCTCAGATGCGGGTCGGTGTCGGACACCATGCCATAGGGATAGTCCTGTTCCAGCCTGGCCCATGTGTCCCGGGACCATTCCAGATCGGGCAGGAAGATCCGCAAGAGCACGCCGTGTTCGTCGACCTTTTCAAACTTGTAGATGTTCGGGTTCCAGCTGAGCGCGTTCAGCAGCTTTACCGTGCCGGCCAGATAGGCCTGATAGTTTTCCTCCGTCACTTCGCTGTCGTTCCAAAGTGTGCGCATGGACAGATAGCGGATGCGGTCGCGGCGGTTCGTCGGCTGGGACTGCAGATCCGCCTGGGCCATTTCAAAGAGCCGGTCCATGGGGATGAAGGGGCGCTCGTCCGGCGCGCTTTCACCCAGCGCGGCGATCCAGCTTTGCAGGGCGGCCATTTCTTCGGGACTGGGCGTGCAGCTGGGGTCCCAGCAGTTGTCCGGCATGGCCGGGGCGCCGCCGGCAATCACTTGATACAGTTTGGATTTCTCGGGCGCGCCCAGGGCGACCAATTGCGGGTCCTGGGACAGGCGGCGCACGTCGAGCACATGGCCAAAGCCAGCCTTTGGTTTGGCCAGTCCCGCCTCCAACGCGCCGTCCTGATGGCAACTTGCGCAGTATTTGTTCAGCACGTTGTAGGCGGCGGTTTCTTCGGGCGTGGCATCCGCAGGCAGCGGCGGGCCGCCGGAGCCGACCTCGAATTCCAGCAGAATGGAGGGGTCCTGCGCGGCGACCGGGCTGGCCATCGCGAGGAGCATTGCGGCAGAGGTGGCCGTGAAAAAGGTTCTGAGCGTCATGACGGGTGTCTCCCGAATAATGGGGTAAAAATCGTTTCAGTTATTGGCATCGGATCGAAAGGAATTTGGCGGAGGCCCAGCCGGTCACGCCGCCGGTTCCGCGATACGGAGAGAGGCATTGACCCGAGGTACAGCGCACCTGTGCCCAGTTTCCGCTGCGCGACAGGACCTGCATGCGGTCCCCGAGGTAGGTCTCGGAGATGATATTGCCGCGGGTCGAATTCTGGGACCGGATGTTGAGATAGCCGGTGCCGTCGGACCGTGTGCGGCTGGAGTAGGGGTTCAGGTTGACCACCGTTGCGGTGCAGGCTTGCTGCGTCGGACGCGACCGCGACAGGAACTTGGCAGAGACCCAGCCGGTTGTGCTGCCAAAGGTGATGTTGGCCCAGCCGTCGCTCTCGCGGATCACCGTGACCGGCGTGCCCCAGTCCACGGCCGTGATCCGGTTGAACTGGGTGCCGGGGCCGGTGCGGACGTTCAGGCTTGATGTGCCGTCGATATACATGGTGAAGCCGCCGCCGGTGCCGCCACCGCCACCCGATGTGTTGCCGCCGTTCCAGAGCACTTCTTCGACAAAGCGCGACCCGGTCGAGCAATAGCTGTCGGAGGGAACGCTGCCCTTGTTCTTGAGGTTGGACAGTTCCCAGTCGGAATTGCTGCGCGAGACGGTTTTCAGTGCGATGCCGTAGAAGCCGTTCGAAGAGCGGAACATCCGCACACCCTGTCCCGTGCCGAACCATTGCGAGATAAAGGCGCGGGCTTCCGAAATACTCGGGCGCGAGGCGGTGATAATGTAGCAACTGTCTGAAAGCTCGAAGTTTCCGGCAACCGTCTGCGTGCCGCCACCGCCGGTGTTGCCGCCACCTGTGCTGCCGCCACCCCCGCTGGAGGCCGGGGTCTTGAGATAGGCGACGCGTTCGATCACCGCCGAGGCGATGCATTGAGTGTTGGTGCCACAGGAATCGCGCTGGCTCAGCCGCCAACGGCTTTGATCCGCGCTGGTGACAGAGCGGGCGGGGGAGCGATAGGCGCGGTCCAGTTCTTCGTCGAGGCCCGCGAGATAGCGGTCGCCGCAGATGGTTGCCTCTGTCGGGGTCAGCCGGTTGGCGGAACACCATGGCCGCAGCAATTCGGTGGTCTGGGTTTCGTCCTTTGTCGGGGGCGGGGCCACGCCACCGCCGCCTTCGGTGCATTCCCGCGCGACAAAGCCACGGGCCAGCACGGCAAAGGGATGTTGCGCGCAGGTCTCGAGGTAGGCCTCGTAGGCGAAGCACTGACCATAGGCCTTGGCCTCATTGTAAAGCGCATCGCAAAGCGCCGCGCCCTGTGGGGGTTGGGTGCCGCCACCGGTCTGGCCCGGATTTTGGCCCGGATTTTGTCCTGTACCGCCGGGTTGTGCGGCTTGCAGCACATTGCTGTTCTCAAGAATGGCGCCCATGGGGATCGCGAAATTCACCGCGTCGCGGTTGGAGCCCGCGTGGTGCAGGCCGATCACCATCTGCGACGAGGCATCGATCAGCGGCGAGCCCGAGTTGCCGGGCAGGGTGTCACATGTGTGCAGCAGGCGCTTGTTGGAGACGGCGGGCCGATTGGCGCGGCATTTCTCACGGCTGATGCGCTGGGCCTCACCCATCGGGTGCCCGATCACCCAGTAGGGATCGCCGTCCTTGGGCAGGCGCGTGGCGAGATCGAGGGTGCCGTAGGTCTCGGACGGATTGCCGATCACTTCGAGCACGGAGTAGTCGAGGTCCTTGTTGGTCTCCACCGGGTGCGGGATCACGGTGTAGCGGTTCGTGCCCTCTTCGACGCCCTGCTGGGTATAGCCCGTGACGAACATGACCGAATCGATCCGTGTGGCTCCGGCGCGTTCATTGTCGAGAATGCCGGGCACGCAGTGGTGGTTCGTCAGGATGTGTTTTTCATCGACAATGAAGGCCGTACAGGGAAAGACACCCTTGTCCGTCAGAATGTCCAGACGTCCGACAGACAGGCCCATCTGGGCAAAAATGCTTTCCTGCGAATAATTTGTGATGGATTCGTTGTTGTAATCCCCAACGGCGAGTTCGAGCGTGATGTCAGGACCGCCGCCCGCCGCCTGTTTGCGGTCCAGCACGACACGGCCAAAGCTTGCCCGGTCGAAGCCTACGAAGTCTTGTGCCCGGCTTGCCTGTGGCAAGCTGGTCAGGGCCAATGCAAGGGCGATCAGCGCCGCCTGAACAAATGGTCTTTTCACGCCTGTCCCCTCCGAAAAAGACTTTGGAACCAAAGTGATTTCATGTTCCGCCACCTGCACGTTTCAGTCAACGAAGGAAAACCCCACTCGCTTGCGGTGTTGGGGAAGGGACACGCAGAGTTGCCCGGCAATCTGAGGGTGTTGGCGGTTATCGAGAGGCGTTTTTCAAGGCGTCGGGTAATGTTCGGTGCCCGTTTCAACGGGTCCCGTCATGGAACATCCCTCTCCCTACCGCCCTTTATCATTGGGCGATTCGCTGAAGATCTCCTTAAAATCCATCGGTGATCTCTGACCGGAGGCGCAGATGGGGGACTTGGCTGGCTTGCGCCGGTTGCCAGCCCTCTGACTTGCCGACGCTTTGTAGACGCCCTTTCGGTCACGTTTTCGTGCCCTCCTCAGCCGCCTGTCGAGCAACGCCTCGCAGGGCTGAAGGGGCAGGCAAGCCTCACAAGACGCGCGACAGGAAGGCCCGTGTGCGGGCATGTTGCGGATCGGTA
>JBELMB010000105.1:0-18065 GCA_042088665.1 Sagittula sp. | reverse complement strand
TCTTCCGATCTTTCTACTGCGTGCCCGATGAGTATCGTGCCCGGGAGGTGCCAAAGCTATTGGCGCTGGGAGAGGTATATGAGCCTGCGACGATCAAGTTGATGCGTCGGCTTTGTGGCACGGGCGATGTGGTGGCGGGGGGCGCGTTCATAGGTGATTTCCTGCCAGCCCTCGAAGAGGGGTTGAGCGCCAAGGGCAAGCTGCACAGTTTCGAGCCAAATCCCCTGAGCCGGACCGCGTGCCAGGTGACCATTGCGCTGAACGGGTTGAAAAAGGTCGTGCTGCATCCCTGCGCCGTGGGTGCGCAGGAAGCGGTGTTGCCTTTGCAGGTGTCGAAAGGGCAGGGCGAAGCCATGGGCGCGCGCGCCAAGATCGCCGAGAGCGCTGTCGATGGCGAGACGATTGATGTGCCGGTGCGCAAGCTTGATGACTTGCTGGATTTGCGGCGGCGCGTTTCGGTCTTGCAACTGGACATCGAGGGGCACGAAGGGCCTGCCCTTGAAGGCGCTGCGCAGACTGTCGAGAAGTGGAATCCCGTGATCATTCTCGAAGCGCCGAAAGCCTGGCAGCAACGCGATTACGAGTCGCGACTGGCCGAGCTGTTTCCGGCTCTTGGCTACAGGATTTGTGGCACGCTGGAGCGCAACGCGGTGTTTCGCGCCTTGCCTGCCTAGATCGGATTTTGCCATCTGACAGATGGCCTGAACCGGTGTTTCGCCGGGTCAAATTCCGTATGCTATTGTTATCGATGTAAATTTCCAGTTGCAGACCCACCGTACGGTGGTCTCAAGCCCTGTTAACCCCGGCTTCATACCTTCCTCATCGACACGTGAAAGGGACGACCTTTCGCAAAGGGTCGCGATCAACTGGCCTTTGGCTTTGGGCGCTTGCAGCGTTCTCGAGCGGGGGCCGGCGGCACGCAGGAGCAGCGCGCCGGAGGGAAAAGGAGCGAGACGCATGGTATTCGATTTTCTGCGGCGCGGCGGTTCAGAGCACGCCACCCCCGTGCAAGAGGTCAAGGCCTCGGCCACCGGGCGTCTGGTGGCGCATGTTTCTGGCGGTCGCGTGGCCTGGAGCCCGCGCGACACCGTTTCGCTGACCAAGCAGGCGTTTTCCGGCAACCCGATCGGATTTCGCGCGGTCAAGCTGATTGCGGAGGCGGCCGCGGCGCTGCCGCTGGTGCTTCAGGATGCGCAGGCGCGTTACGCAGAGCATCCCATGCTGTCGCTGGTGACCGCGCCCAATGCGGCGCAGGGGCGTGCGGAATTGTTCGAGGCGCTTTATGGTCAGATGCTGTTGTCCGGGGATGGCTATCTTGAGGCGGTCGCGGGCGAGGCCGGGTTGCCGTTCGAGCTGCATGTCTTGCGCAGTGACCGGATGAGCGTTGTTCCGGGCGCGGATGGCTGGCCGGTAGCTTATGTCTACGAGGTCGGAGGCCGCAAGCACCGCTTTGACGCGACAGGACCGGTTTCACCGATCGTGCACGTGAAGGCGTTTCATCCGCAGGACGATCACTATGGTTTGAGCCCCTTGCAGGCGGCTGCGCAAGCGGTGGATGTGCACAATGCGGCGTCGCGGTGGTCCAAGGGGCTTTTGGACAACGCGGCGCGGCCCTCTGGCGCGATTGTCTGGAAAGGCACGGAAGGTCAGGGCCATCTGAGCGCGGAGCAATATGACCGTCTTGTCAACGAGATGGAAGCACATCACCAGGGCGCGCGCAACGCGGGTCGCCCGATGTTGCTGGAAGGCGGGCTGGACTGGAAGCCGATGGGGTTCTCGCCCTCTGACATGGAATTCCTCAAGACCAAGGAGTCTGCGGCGCGTGAGATCGCAATCGCCTTTGGTGTGCCGCCAATGCTGTTGGGGATTCAGGGGGAGGCGACCTATGCAAACTACGCGGAAGCGCATCGCGCCTTCTACCGGCAGACGGTTTTGCCTTTGGCCACCAAGGTCACGGATTCGGTTGGACGCTGGTTGTCGGCCTTTGTGGGCGAGACCGTGACGCTGAAGCCGGATCTGGACCAGGTGCCTGCGCTTGCGGCGGAGCGTGATGCGCAATGGAGCCGTGTCGCAGAGGCCGATTTCCTGACCACGGCGGAGAAACGCCAGCTCTTGGGTCTGCCGGCCCTGAGCGAGGAGTCGGAGGGTGACTGACGTGCGAAGCCGAAGCGAAGCATTTGCCTGTGCGCCGGGGCTGCGGCTGGAAGCGCATGAGAAGGTTTCCAAATTGCAGTTCGATGCGTTGAACGACCGCTTTGAACGTCTTGAGAAGCTGATTGAACGGTTGGAACGCCGCATGTGGCTGACCGTTTACGGCGTGGCCGGTGTGATTCTGGCGGAGGCCTTTCAAGGTTTCATGAACGCGGCGCCTTGAGGGAGCCGGAATTTTTCGAAAATTCCGGACCGGTTTCTTTGAAAGAAACCGGCACCCGGGCCCGAGGAAAGGAAACGAGATGGATCTGGAGCACAAGTTCTGCCGCTTTGATGCAGAGGTCACAGTGCTGGAAGGCACGAAGATCGAGGGCTACGCCTCCTTGTTCGGCAAGACTGACCAGGGGGGAGACGTGGTCGCGAAGGGCGCCTATGCACGCTCATTGTCGCGCCTCGAACAAGAGGGTCGGGCGGTCAAGATGCTGTGGCAGCATGACCCGACGCAGCCCATCGGTATCTGGGATGAGGTGCGCGAGGATGACCGCGGCCTTTACGTCAAGGGACGCCTTCTGGAGACCGTTGAAAAGGGCCGTGAGGCTGCGGCTCTGATCGAGGCAGGGGCCATAGACGGTCTGTCGATCGGCTACCGCACGGTGAAGGCTGCAAAGAATGACAAGGGCCAGCGGCTCTTGGCGGAACTGGAGCTTTGGGAAGTGTCCTTGGTGACGTTCCCGATGCTGCCCAGTGCGCGGGTTGCGTCGAAGGGGGAAGATCCCTCTGAAGCGGCTGCCTTGCGCGAGTTGGCGGATGCGCTTGAGGGCATGCGTCAGAACCTGGCGGGCGGCTGACGCGCGCCACTCATGAGGGAACTAGGCATGAGCAACACCGAGACCTCGTCTCGGACCGGGGAAGATCTGTCTCCGGTCGCCCGGGTGAGTGCCGCGATGGCGGGACTGATCGGGGATTACAAGGCCCTCACGGCCGACCTTGAAGAGAAGCTTCAGAAACAGGAAGAGCGACTGACTATGCTTGATCACAAGACCGCCCTGGCGAACCGCCCGGCGCTTTCGACCCGCACCGAGGTCGAAGCCCCCCATCAGAAGGCCTTTGATGCCTACCTGCGCAATGGCGACGATGACGCCCTGCGCGGCCTTGAGCTGGAAGGCAAGGCCATGTCTACCGCGGTGAATGCCGATGGTGGCTATCTGGTGGATCCCCAGACCTCCGAGATCATCAAGTCCAAGCTGGATTCAAAGGTTTCGGTCCGCGCGATTTCCAATGTCGTGTCGGTCGAAGCCACCAGCTTTGATGTTCTGATCGACCAGAACGACACCGGTGCCGGTTGGGCTTCGGAGACGGCTTCGGCAGCGGAAACCGCGACGCCGACCATCGAGCGCATCTCCATTCCGCTCTATGAGTTGAATGCAATGCCGAAGGTCTCGCAGCGTCTGCTGGACGACAGCGCCTTTGACGTGGAGAGCTGGCTGGCGAACCGCATCTCGGACAAGTTTGTGCGCGCCGAGGCGTCTGCCTTTGTGAACGGTGACGGTATCGACAAGCCGACCGGCTTTCTGACGCATACCACCGTGGCGGACGATTCCTGGGCCTGGGGCTCGCTGGGCTACGTGGCGTCGGGGTCTGCTGGCGCCATCGGCAACGGTGACGCGCTGATCGATCTGGTCTACTCGCTGGACACGCGCTATCGCCCGAATGCGACCTACGTGATGAACTCCAAGACGGCGGGCTCGTTGCGCAAGCTGAAGGATTCGGACGGTCGTCACCTCTGGGCCGATGGACTGTCCTCAGGCGAGCCTGCGCGACTGCTGGGGTACCCCGTGCTGATCGCAGAGGACATGCCCGACATTGCGTCCAACGCCTTTGCGATTGCCTTTGGTGATTTCAATGCGGGCTACACCATCGCCGAACGTCCCGACATTCGCGTGCTGCGCGACCCGTTCAGCGCCAAGCCGCATGTCCTGTTCTACGCCTCCAAGCGCGTGGGCGGTGACGTCAGCGACTTTGCAGCGATCAAGCTGCTGCGCTGCGCGACCTCGTAAGCGTGACATCGGTTGGGGGGCGGAGCGATCCGCCCTCTGACGGGCGCGCGCTCTCAAGTTGTCCAGCTTCCCCTCCGCCCGTGCAGCCTGGGCGGCGCGCGTCCGACTGAACAGGGCCTTGGGGGACGACAGGATTTCGGAGAAGAGACATGATGTTGGTGGAAGAAACTCAGGTGGCCGAAGCCGCGCTCCCGGTGGCGGGTTTGAAGGAACACCTGCGCCTTGGCAGCGGCTTTTCCGAAAGCGATCTGCAGGACACGGTGCTGGTCTCCTTTTTGCGGGCGGCTTTGGCCGCGATCGAGGCGCGCACCTGCAAGGCATTGATCACGCGGGGTTTCCTGCTGACTTTGAATGCATGGAAAACGACGTCGGATCAACCTTTGCCGCTGGCACCGGTGTCCAGCATCACGGAGATCGCGCTGGTTGACGCCTTTGGTGTGGCCAGCGTGGTGAACCCTGCAAACTACCGGCTGCAGGCGGATGCCTTTCAGCCAAGGGTCCGTCCGTTGGTGTCGTCCTTTCCCGACGTGGGAGACAATGGCAGCGTCGAGATCCGGTTTCAGGCTGGCTATGGCGCGACTTTCGATGCGGTGCCTGACGATCTGAAGCAAGCGGTGCTGCTGTTGGCAGCGCATTATTACGAGTATCGCGACGAGACCGCGCTAGGCCAGGGGTGCATGCCGTTTGGCGTCACCAGCCTGATCGCGCGTTACCGTCCCGTCCGGATCGGATTGAACGGATGAGCCGCTGCAGCACATCCCGTGGCACCAATGTGGCCGCGGCGACATTGAACCGACGGCTGGATCTGGTGTCGCCCCAGGAAGTGTCGGATGGCGCCGGTGGCTGCACCACGACCTGGACCGTGCTTGGCACGATGTGGGGACGGGTTGAGCCGCGCGCGGGGCGGAGCGTTTCCGGCGAGGTCGGGGCGGTCTCGGTGGCGGGGTTCACGGTTCTTGTCCGGGCGGCCCCTGTGGGGCAGTCCAACCGGCCGGTTGTCGGCCAGCGGTTCCAGTTTGGTGGGCGGGTCCTGCGCATCGACGCGGTGACCGAGGACGAACCCGGCGGGCGCTATCTGCGCTGCGCGTGTACGGAGGAGGTCTCTGCATGAGTTATGCCGTTTCCGGAGCGCTGCAATCGGCGATCTATACCCGGTTGCAGGCGGATGCCGCACTGACCACGCTTGTGGGAGATGCGGTCTACGACAAGGTGCCGGGCGGTGGTTTGCCCGGGCTTTACATAGGTCTTGGCCCTGAAAAGGTGCGCGAGGCCGGTGACAGCACCGGTGACGGTGCCTGGCACGAAGTGCTCATTTCGGTGGTGACCGAGAACGCGGGCTTTCTGTCGGCCAAAGAGGCCGCGGGCGCCGTAAGCGACGCACTGCATGGTGCGGACCTGACCCTCAGCCGGGGACGGCTGGTGGGTCTGTGGTTTCACAAGGCGCAGGCGCAGCGGGAAAAAGGCGGGCGGCGACGCATCGACCTGACCTTTCGCGCCCGCGTCGAAGACATCTAACCCATATCCCAGGAGTGACGGAAATGGCGGCTCAGAACGGCAAGGATCTTTTGATCAAAGTGGACATGTCCAGCGACGGAAGTTTCCAGACGCTGGCGGGCCTTCGGGCCAGCAAGATCAGCTTTAACGCCGAGCAGGTGGATGTGACCACGCTCGAAAGCTCGGGCGGATGGCGCGAACTTCTGGCGGGGGCCGGTGTGAAATCGGCGAGCATCACCGGATCGGGTGTCTTCAAGGACAGCACCTCGGATGAGCGAGCGCGGCAGATTTTCTTTGATGGCGAAACGCCGGATTTCCAGGTCATCATCCCGGATTTCGGTACGGTCGAGGGCGCGTTTCAGGTGACCTCCATCGACTATGCGGGCACGCACAACGGCGAAGCGACCTATGATCTGGCGCTGGCCTCGGCGGGTGCGCTGACCTTTACGGCGCAACCGGTGTCGTGATGGCCAATCCGTGGCGGGGGGATGTGGCGCTGACCATCGATGGGGAACGCCGGGTGATGCGGCTGACCCTCGGGGCGCTGGCAGAGCTGGAGGCGGGGCTGGAAAGCGACAGCCTCGTGGCTTTGGTGCAGCGTTTCGAGGGGGGCAGTTTCAGCACGCGCGACGTGCTGGCGCTGATCGTGGCCGGTTTGCGTGGCGGCGGTTGGAGCGGCCATGCGCCGGATCTGATTGCGGCAGAGATCGAAGGCGGCCCGATGGTGGCGGCCCGGGCTGCGGCAGAGCTTTTGGCGCGTGCCTTCATGCTGCCGGGGGATCGCAGCGATGGCGGGGTTTGACTGGCCGGCCTTGATGCGCGCGGGTCTGCGCGGGCTTGCGCTGCGCCCGGACGAGTTCTGGGCGCTGACGCCTGCGGAGTTGCGGCTGATGCTGGGTGAGGACACTGGCGCGAAACCGATGGGGCGGGCGCGGCTCGATGAGCTGATGTCGGCCTTCCCGGACAGGAGTGACGAGAGATGACCGAATTCGAGACCGTGGATGCGCTGGACGAAAGCGCGGCGGCCCTGGAGCAGAGCCTAGGCGGTGCGGCGGGTATGGCGCAGGCCTTTGACGCCGAGCTTCGCCGCATCAACACGACGTTTTCTTCCGCGGGGCAAAGCGCGGTGAAACTTGAGTCGACGCTGTCGCGGGGGGTGTCGAAGGCCATCGATGGCGTTGTCCTTGACGGGATGAAGCTGACCGATGCGCTGGACGTGGTGGCGCAGTCGATGATCGATGCGGCCTGGAAAGCGGCCGTCAAACCGGTGGCGGGCCATGTCGGTGGCTTTCTTGCGAGCGGCGTCTCGGCGGTGCTTGGCGATTTCTCGCCCTTTGCCAATGGCGGAAGCTTTAGCCAGGGGCGGGTGATGCCTTTTGCCAATGGCGGTGTGGTCAGTGGGCCGACCACGTTTCCCATGCGCGGGGGCACCGGCTTGATGGGTGAGGCCGGACCGGAGGCGATCATGCCGCTGGCCCGTGGCGCTGACGGCAAGCTGGGCGTGCGTTCTGCGGGCGGGCAATCGCCGGTGACCCTGGTGATGAACATATCCACCCCGGATGCGCGGTCGTTCGAACGCAGCCAGAGCCAGATTGCGGCCCGCATGAGCCAGGCGCTGAGCCGCGGCGCGCGCAACCGCTGAAGACAAAGGAGGGGACCATGGCGTTTCATGAAGTGAGATTTCCCGCGGATCTGAGCTTTGGCTCGATTGGCGGACCGGAGCGGCGCACGGATATCGTGACGCTGACCAGCGGTTTCGAAGAGCGCAACACGCCCTGGGCGCATTCGCGTCGGCGCTATGACGCGGGTCTTGGCCTGCGGTCGCTTGATGACATGGAGGCGATGATCTCCTTTTTCGAGGCGCGACAGGGGCAGCTCTTTGGCTTTCGCTGGAAGGATTGGGCCGACTACAAATCGGCCATCCCCTCGCAGGAACCGGGCCTGAATGACCAGGTGATCGCGCGTGGCGACGGTGTAACGAAATCCTTTCAGTTGCTGAAGACCTATCGCTCTGGCGAAGGATCCTATGCCCGTCCGATCACCAAGCCGGTGGCCGGGTCGGTGACCGCAGCGGTGCAGGATGTTCAGATGCACGAAGGTGTGCATTTCGAGATCGATACGACGACCGGGATCATCACCTTTGTCGAAGCGCCCCTGAACGATGTGGCGATCACGGCCGGGTTCGAGTTCGATGTGCCGGTGCGGTTTGACACCGATCGGATCAATGTGAGCGTGGCAAGTTTCCGTGCCGGTCAAGTGCCGGACGTGCCCGTTGTCGAGGTGCGGATCTGATGAACAAGGACGCACTTCATGCCCATCTCGCAACAGGGCAGAGCACCGTGGCGCGGGCCTGGGCCGTTACGCGGACGGACGGGACAGTCTTTGGTTTCACCGATCACGATCTGGACCTTGCGTTCGAGGGGATCACGTTCAAGGCGGAAACCGGTCTGACCGCGAAGGCGTTGCAGCAGGCCACGGGCCTTGCCGTCGACAACACCGAAGCCATGGGGGCGCTGACGGACGCGGCGATCCGTGAGGAAGACATTGCCGCGGGACGTTTTGATGGCGCCGAGGTCACGGCCTGGATGGTCAACTGGGCCGATGTCACGGCGCGACGGGTGATGTTTCGCGGACATATCGGCGAAGTGCGCCGGGGCGCCGGGGCGTTTCACGCCGAATTGCGCGGCCTCAGCGAGACCTTGAATCGGCCCGTTGGACGCGTGTTTCAAAAGCCCTGCACCGCGGTTCTCGGGGACATGCAGTGCGGGTTTGACAAGTCTACCACCGGGTACTGGTACGAAGGCGCGCTTGAGGCGGTGGAGGAAAGCCGTGTCTTTGCGCTTGGTGCGTTGGCCGGGTTCAGCCCTGGCTGGTTCACACGTGGGCGGCTGGTCGTCCAGAGTGGGCAGGCCGCGGGCCTGAGCGCGATGATCAAGCGGGATCATGTGCAACCTGACGGCGCCCGCGTCATCGAGGTCTGGGAGCCGTTGCGCGCGGTGATCGCCGCGGGTGATCAGGTGCGTTTGGAGGCCGGGTGCGACAAGCGTCTTGACACTTGTCGCTTGAAGTTTGGCAACATTCTGAACTTTCAGGGGTTTCCGGATATTCCCGAAGATGACTGGATGACCGTGCATCCCGGTATCGCGAAATCCACCACCGGGGGCAGCCGCAGATGAGCGCGGTGGTAGAGGCCGCGCGTGGGTGGATCGGCACGCCCTATGTCCACCAGGCTTCCGTCAAGGGAGGCGGGTGTGATTGTCTTGGGCTCTTGCGGGGGGTTTGGCGTGACGTCATCGGACCGGAGCCTGAAGATGTGCCAGCCTATTCACGCGACTGGTCGGAGCCGCAGGGCGATGAGCGGCTGTGGCGGGCTGGTTTGCGCCACTTGGTGTCCAAGCCGCTTTCCGAAGCGGCCCCGGGCGATGTGCTGTTGTTCCGGATGCGGGACAGCGCGGTGGCCAAGCACGTCGGGTTGCAAAGCCGATGCGCAGACCATCCGGCATTTGTGCATGCCTATAGCGGTCACGGGGTGATCGAAAGCGCTTTGAGCGCGCCTTGGGCAAGGCGGGTCGTGGCCCGGTTTGCCTTTCCGTTGGAGGTTAACTGATGGCGACGATCCTTCTTTCCGCAGCAGGCGCCGCGATTGGCAGTTCCATCGGCGGGTCCGTTCTGGGCCTGTCGGCCATGGCTGCAGGTCGCTTTGTCGGGGCCGCCCTCGGGCGGTCGATTGACAACCGTTTGATGAACCAGCGCCTTATGGGGCAGGGCTCTGAAGCCGTGGAAACTGGTCGTGTGGAGCGGTTTCGCCTGACCGGCGCTGGCGAGGGTCAGCCTGTGGCGCAGGTTTATGGCCGGATGCGGGTCGGAGGGCACGTGATCTGGGCCACGGAGTTCCAGGAACATGTCACCGAATCCGGCGGCGGCGGTGGCGGGGGCAAGGGAACACCGCGGCCCGCTCAGCCCACTGTGCGCAGCTACAGCTACAGCGTGAGCCTCGCGCTTGCGCTTTGCGAAGGGGAGATCACCAGCGTTGGACGGGTCTGGGCGGATGGCGCCGAAGTCCCGGTTCAGGATCTCAATATGCGCGTCTATCGCGGGACGCGTGATCAATTGCCGGACCCGAAGATCGAAGCGGTCGAAGGCACCGGGCTGGTGCCCGCCTATCGCGGCACAGCCTATGTGGTCATCGAGAACCTCGACCTGTCGCGGTTCGGCAATCGCATCCCGCAATTCAATTTCGAAGTCACGCGGCCTGAAGCCGCCGAAGATGACGTCCCGCAATTGGTGCAGGGCGTTGCGATGATCCCGGGGACCGGGGAGTATGCGCTTGCCACGGAACCGGTCTATTGGGGCTATGCGGCAAGTGGATCACCCTTTGCCACGGGGCCGGGCGGCGCCGCGATTGCCAATGTGAATTCGCCCTCCGAGCAGCCGGATTTCAATACCTCATTGCAGCAATTGGTGGACGAAGCGCCCAATTGCGGGGCGGCTTCGCTGATCGTGAGTTGGTTTGGCGATGACCTGCGGTGCGGCACCTGCACGATCCAGCCAAAGGTGGAGCAGGTGGCCTATGACGGCGGCATGCCCTGGACCGTTTGCGGTGCAACCCGCGCAGAGGCCGGCGTGATTCCGAAGGAAGACGACCGTTCCGTCTATGGTGGGACGCCGACCGACCAGTCCGTGATCCAGGCCATTCAGCGCATGACTGCGCAGGGGCTGGACGTTATGTACTATCCCTTCATCCTGATGGACCAACTGGCTGGCAACGGGCTTGAGAACCCTTGGACCGGCGAGACGGATCAACCGGTCTTGCCGTGGCGCGGGCGGATCACCTTGTCCGCGGCACCGGGGCAATCCGGGTCGCCTGACGGAACCGCTGGTGCGGATGCAGAAGTGGCGTCGTTTTTTGGCACGGCGCAGGCGAGTGACTTTACGATTGCCAATGGTGCCGTGACCTATACGGGTCCGCAGGAATGGCGCTATCGCCGCTTTATCCTGCATCAGGCGGCGCTGTGTGCGGCTGCCGGTGGGGTCGATTCCTTCTGCATCGGCTCGGAGATGCGCGGCCTCACGCAAATCCGCGGGTCTTCCAGCTTTGCCGCGGTGGACGCGCTCAAGGCTTTGGCGGCCGAGTGCCGGGCGATTCTGGGGGCCGAAGTCAAGATCGGCTATGCAGCGGATTGGACGGAGTACTTTGGCTACCAACCACAGGACGGGTCAGGTGATCTTTACTTTCATCTGGACCCGCTCTGGGCCGATGCCAATATCGATTTCATCGGGATCGACAACTACATGCCCTTGTCTGACTGGCGCGATGACGAGAACCATGCGGATGCGGATTGGGGAATGATCCACAACATCGATTATCTGCGTGCCAACATCGAAGGCGGTGAAGGCTACGACTGGTATTATCCTTCGGACGAAGCGCGGGCAGCACAGCGGCGGGAGCCGATCTCTGATGGTATCCATGGAGAGCCATGGGTCTGGCGCTACAAGGACATTCGCAACTGGTGGGGAGCGCGTCACCATGAGCGCATCGGCGGCGTGCGTCAGGCAGAGCCGACCGCATGGGACCCGCAGATGAAGCCCGTCTGGTTCACCGAACTGGGGTGTGCGGCTGTCGACAAGGGCACCAACCAGCCCAACAAGTTCCTTGACCCGAAGTCTTCGGAATCGAGCCTGCCGCATTATTCCAACGGGACGCGTGACGAAACGCTGCAACGTCAGTACCTGCGCGCGATGTTGGGGTATTGGAGCGAAGCGGATCACAATCCGACGTCAGAGGTGTACGGTGGTCCGATGCTGGACATGTCGCGGGCCTTCATCTGGGCCTGGGACGCGCGTCCCTATCCGTGGTTCCCCGGGCAGGAGGCACTTTGGTCCGACGGCCCGAACTACCGCGCCGGGCATTGGCTGAACGGTCGCGTGTCCGGTCGGACACTGGCTTCTGTCGTCGAAGAGATCTGCGCGCGGGTGGGGCTGACCGACATCGACACCTCCGGTCTGACGGGATTTGTGCGGGGGTATTCCGTCCCGCGCGTCTCTGATGCGCGCAGTGGGTTGCAACCGCTGATGCTGGCCTATGGGTTTGACGCGATCGAACGCGATGGCGTGCTGGTCTTCCAGATGCGCACGGGCGAAGATCCAACCGAGATCGATGCGACCTGCCTCGCCGTCTCGGACGAACTGGATGGGGATCTCGAAGAGGTGCGCGCGAGCGAGGCAGAAATGTCCGGGCGCGTTCGGCTTGGTTTTGTCTTGGCGGATGCGGATCATCAGGTCGCCTCCGAAGAGGCGATCCTGCCGGATGATGCGACCCACTCTGTGTCCGAGACGGATCTTGCGCTGACGCTGACGCGCAGCGAAGGGCGTCAGACAGCAGAGCGCTGGCTGGCAGAAGCGCGGGTTGCGCGGGACACGATGCGCTTTGCGCTGCCGCCATCGCATCTTTACGTTGGCGCGGGGGACATCGTGCGCCTGCCGTCGAAGTCCGGACCGGTGCTGGCGCGGGTCGACAAGGTCGAGGTGATGGAACATCAGATCGTCGATGCCGTGCGCATCGAACCCGGTGTCTTCCAGCCGTCCGAGTTCACCGAAGAAGGCGCGCCGCTGCGGCCCTTTACGCCCGCGGTACCGCTAACCTCGGTCTTCATGGATTTGCCCTTGATGAGTGGCGAGGAAGTCCCGCACGCGCCGCACATCGCGGTCACATCCCAGCCATGGTCCGGCTCGGCGGCGGTGTTCGACGCGCCGACCGATGCTGACTATGCGCTGAATACGCTGGTCGGGGCGCAGGCGATCATTGGTGTGACAGAGACGCCTCTGATGGCGGCCCGGTCCGGCCTCGTTGACCCCGGAGCGCCGCTGCAGGTGCGACTGGCCAGCGGAACTTTGGAGTCGATCAGCGCCGAGGCCTTGCTTGCCGGTGGCAACCTGATGGCGATCGGTGATGGGTCCGCCGGGCAATGGGAGTTGTTCCAGTTCCGCGATGTGCAACTCTTGAGCGACGACCAATGGATGCTATCGCACAGATTGCGGGGACAGGCGGGCACCGATGCGCTTGTGCCGGATGTCTGGCCGGAGGGGTCGGTTGTGGTCTTGATGAACGGGGCCGCGCAGCAGATCGCCTTGGCCGCCAACCAGCGGCGTGTGGCGCGGCACTACCGCGTGGGTCCGGCCAAGCGGCCCTATGAGGATCCGACCTATCGCCATTCGGTGCAGGCCTTTGACGGCAACGGTCTGCGTCCCTACCGGCCTGCGCATCTTTCGGCGCAGGAGAACGGTGGCGCGCTCGACGTCAGCTGGATCCGCCGCACGCGGATCGATGGCGACTCATGGGAGCTCTACGATGCTCCGCTGGGTGAAGACACAGAGGCCTATATCCTGCGTGTCATGCAGGGCGACAGCGTGATCCGCGAAGCGCAGGTCAGCACGCCGGCGTGGAGCTATTCCGCCGCCAACCGCGCAGCGGACGCTGTCACCGGAAGCTACGACATTGCCGTCGCGCAGGTGTCGGCGCGCTTCGGGCCCGGGCCGTTTGCCCGTTTGACGCTGGCGGGATGAGACCTGTTCTGATGGCGGACATTCAGGCCGCGGCACGGGCGCTTTTGCCCGTGCCGCGGTCGGCGCGTGCGGCGCAGGCCGAACAACTGATGCGCAATGCTCAGGCGGCGGACCGTTACCGCGCCCGTCACGGGAAGGCGCATCCGCATTGGGGCAATGGCACCCTGATGGCCGCCGCTCTGGCGCATCCGACGGGGACGCCAGCCCATGCCGGCGATCCGGACTACCAGCGGTGTTTGAGACATGTTCTGGATGCCTTGATTGCCCTGCCGTGACGCAGGCAGGGTGGAATTTTCCAAAAACCGCGCAAGCTGCGACAGCGACATGCGCCCAAACAACCCGACGGAAAACGCCCCAAGTCCCTCTCCTGAAACCAATCGCGATCTGCAATTGTTCCCATCACGTATTTGCGTTTCACGCCTTTGCGCCTATCTGCTAAACTCTCAGGGCTTAAGGAGGCGCTTATGGCAAAGACACGCGCGCAATTGACAGAGATCGATCCGGTTTGGGCCCGCATCACCGCGGAGGCCGAAGAGGCCGTGGCCGACGAACCCCTGCTTGGCGGGTTGGTGCATTATTCGATTCTGCACCATCCAACGCTTGCACGGGCGCTGAGCTATCGTATCTCGCTCAAGCTGGCGAACCCGGAGATGTCAGAACAGATCATCCGTGAAATCTGTGACGAGGCTTTTACCTCTGAACCAGCGCTGGCGCATGCGGCGCGGGCTGATATTACGGCGACCTACGACCGTGACCCTGCCTGCCACCGCTACTTGCAGCCGCTTCTTTTCTTCAAGGGGTTCCAGGCTGTGCAGGCGTACCGTGTGGCGCATTGGCTCTGGACCGAAGGGCGTCGGGATCTGTCCTACTTCTTTCAGATGCGCTGCTCCGAGGTTTACGGGATAGACATCCATCCGGCGGCCCGCATCGGGCGCGGCATCATGATCGACCACGCGCATTCCATCGTCATCGGTGAAACCGCCGTGGTGGGCGACAATGTCTCCATGTTGCACGCGGTGACTTTGGGTGGCACCGGCAAGGAAGACGCCGACCGTCACCCCAAGATCGGCGACAACGTTCTGATTGGCGCGGGCGCCAAGGTGCTTGGCAACATCCGTGTGGGCAATTGCTCGCGCGTTGCGGCCGGTTCCGTCGTGTTGAAGGACGTGCCTGCCTGCACCACCGTCGCAGGTGTGCCCGCGAAGATCGTCGGCGAAGCGGGATGCCCACAGCCATCGATGGAAATGAACCAGATCCTGAATGGCGATACGCTGGGTCTTTGACCCGGACCGCAAATTGCCACCTGCCATGGGCCCGCCTGCACTAGGCGGGCCGCTTGGATCCAGGGGCAAATGGATTTCTCCAAACACAGTGCCGAGGGCGCAGCACACGACCGGGCAAGTCCCGCCGCCTGAGCCTGCCCCACTTCGCCGCCCGCGTCTTGCCCTGTTGATTTCACGTCTGGGGCTTGAGAGCGCCCGTTTTGTGCGTAGTGTCTGCCTGACCATTCAGGGAGACCCGCCATGCAAGCGCTTCGCACCTCAGCCCTCGCCCTCGCCCTTGGCACCGCGTTCAGCGCGTCCGCCATGGCGCAGGAGACCTTTGTCGTTACCTCCAACTCGGATGAGGGCGAAGGCACCCTGCGCGCCGCTTTTGAAGCGGCCAGCGCCACGGGGCGCCCGGCGACCATCGTCGTGATGACCGACGGGGTGATCACGCTGCAATCCGGCCTGACCTACGACAGCGCTGCGCCGCTCAACCTCTTTGGCAACCGCACCGAGGTCATGACCCAGGCGAATGTCACGCTGCTGACAGCCAGCCAGGGGGCTGATCTCTACATCCGCAACATGTCCTTTCAGGGGCCAGGCGGGTTTTCGATAGAAAACCGTGGCGACACCGATGGACCGGCGGGCAAGGGCATCTTTGTCGACCTGCGCGACGATCAGACCGGGACCGTGACGCTGGACCTCGAAAACGTGCGCGTGCTGGACGTGGCGGGGCATGGCATCCATCTGTCCGATTGTTCGCTGGCCGATGAATGCGGCAGCGGCGGGGGTGGGGCGGGCGACGGCTCCCCGGCATCGATCGTGGTGCGCATGGCCGGGACCGAAGTGCTCAACGTCGGGCAGGGCCGCTTTGACGCCGATGGGCTGCGCGTTGACGAACGCGGACCGGGCGACATCCACTTCTTTGCCACGTCGTCTCGCTTTGCGCAGGTCGGCGCGGACGGCGTGGAACTGGACGAAGGGCAGGCGGGCAGCGTCATCGCCCGCGTCACCGGTTCAGCCTTTGAGATGAACGGCGATTATTGCGCGCCGGACCTGCTGTTTGGCTTCATGCCCGAAGCACCCGAAGCAGAGTTCGAGGCGGGCGAACGGATGCCGGATGACATCCCGGGCCCTGTGACCGGCACGCCCGACGACCGCTGCATCGAAAGGGTCGTGGACAGCCACGCGGATGGCAGCGTTGCGGCCTACGCGTTCGCCATCGACCTCGACGACGGCTTTGACGTGGATGAGGCGGGCGCGGGCGGCATCCATGCGGTGCTGGAGCGCAGCGGCGTCATCGGCAATCTCGACGAGGGGCTCGATTTCGATGAGGAAGACGCGGGCGACATCGCCCTGACTCTCGTGGGCACCGTGGCGCGCGACAACACCGACGACGCCTACAAGAGCTCTGAATCCGGACCCGGTTCCGTGTTTGGCGCGTTGGTCAGCGTGATCGCCGACGGCAACGGCGGTGTCGGTGTGGTCTTCGAAGAAGAAGACGCAGGCGATCTCACGGTTGAGGCGCTGCGCGTCCGCACGCAGTTCAACAAGGGCGGCATGGAAACCACTCAGGACGGCGAAGGCCGTGGCAGTCTGACGCTCACCGATGCGCAGGTCGATGACGGGCTGGAGACGAAAGGCGTCGAACTCGACCAATAACCCCTTGGGGTGACAGGGCATCCCTGCGCCTGCAGGGGTGTTCTTCGCAGTGAGGCCACAACGCGGATCTGCACAAGCGTCGTTTTGAACGCGCAGTGGGACGATCAAGACAAGTGATGACAACTTTGGCGTGTGAAAAGAGCGCTTTTGTTCCGCGCAGGCTCCTAAACTTCTTGGAAAATACGCCCGGCGCGGACTAGTCTGACACATCGGTGCGGTGCGAGCGGACACTTCGTGAACGACCCTTCAACAGGGCGCCAAGACATTCATCAGACCCGCTTCATGAAAGCGGGTTGCCACAAGGAAATATATCATGCGCCTTCTCGCTCCGCTTTCCGCGGCCCTGCTGGCTGCGGCCAACCTTGCTGCGGCCGACGGGTCCTACAATGTTTCGGATTTTGACGGCAACTACCTTGGAACCCTGCAATTTACAGAAGTTCTGGGTACCGAAACCGTCTGGGACTGGTCCGGTGCCGACGGCGCGGTGACGCTGTTCATCGAGAACCCGCGCGGCGGGCGCGGTGACTGGTCCAACGGTACCTATTTTGGCTACTACGTGACATTCCTCGATCACGGGGTGCACCCGACGTGCCGCAACAACATCACCGACAGCTTCGGCAATCCCAACCGGGCATGGGGAGAGGTCACCATGACCTGGGATGGCCGCAGTGACGATTTCTTCTATCTCGACGGGATCGAATGCGGCGACATGGGCAGCTGGTCCGCACAGGCCAGCTTTGACTACGGCGGGCAAGCGCCCCAGCCGCCCAACAACAACTACGGTAACAACAGCGGTGGTGGCTACAATGGCAACAGCGGCGGTGGCTACAATGGCAACAGCGGCGGCACGCGTGGTTGCACCACGCATACGCTGACCGCCGAAGCGCAGGGCAACAATTCCCATTTTCATGCTGAAAACCTCGCGTTCGATCTCCTTGATGAGACGTTGCGCAACGAACAAGGCGTTCTGCAAAGCTCCGAGGGCCCCCATTGCATTTACACGCATCAGGGCAACAACGACGTCAAATGCGAGATTATCGCCGTGATGTGCTACTGACGGCATCCGCTCATGCTTGGCCCCTCGCCGGTTTAGTGGCGGGGGTGCATAAGAAGAGGCTGCGAGACCTATGTAATTGCAGCGAAAAATTCGCTTGAGGCGCGTTCGCTGCAAGCGCTGATATTGTCAAGCTCGGGCCGTAGATCGCGCCCCCGATCCAGCGGGATCAACTCACACAAGCATGGCCAGCGGTGCCTCCAGATGGCCCTTGATTGCGGACAGCAGCTGCGCCCCCAAGGCCCCATCAATCACCCGGTGATCCGCGCTGAGCGTCACGCTCATGACCGTCGCCACGGCAAGGTCGCCATCAGCGGTCACGACCGGCTTCTTGACGCCCGCCCCCACGGCGAGGATCGCGCCATGGGGCGGGTTGATCACCGCGTCGAAACTCTCGATCCCGAACATGCCGAGATTGGAAATGGCAAAGCTGCCGCCTTGATACTCCTGCGGGGCAAGCTTGCGGTCGCGCGCGCGGGCCGCGAGATCCTTCATTTCCGTTGACAGCGCCAAGAGCCGCTTTTGGTGCGCGTCTTTCAGAACGGGCGTGAAAAGCCCACCGTCCACAGCCACGGCCACCGCCACGTCAGAGGCAACCATCTGAAGGATCCGGTCCCCGGCCCAGACCGCATTGGCGGCGGGCACATCCTGAAGCGCGAGGGCGCAGGCCTTGATGACAAAGTCATTCACGCTGAGCTTTGCCCCGCCCGCGCTCAGCTGCGCGTTGATCTGGGCGCGCGTGTCCAACAGCGCATCAAGGCGAATGTCACGGCGCAGGTAGAAATGCGGGATCGTCTGCTTGGCCTCGGACAGGCAGAT
>JBELMB010000104.1:0-18085 GCA_042088665.1 Sagittula sp. | reverse complement strand
TCTGGGCGAGAGCCAGGTGGCGCTGGTCTACGGCCAGATGAACGAGCCGCCGGGGGCCCGTGCCCGCGTCGCGCTGACCGGCCTGACGCTGGCCGAGCAGTTCCGCGACCAGTCCGGCACCGACGTTCTGTTCTTCGTGGACAACATCTTCCGCTTCACGCAGGCCGGTTCCGAAGTCTCCGCGCTTCTGGGTCGTATCCCCTCTGCTGTGGGCTACCAGCCGACGCTGGCCACCGACATGGGCGCGATGCAGGAACGCATCACCTCGACCAAGCAGGGTTCGATCACCTCGATCCAGGCCGTCTACGTGCCTGCGGACGACCTCACCGACCCCGCGCCTGCAACGACCTTTGCGCACCTCGACGCAACGACCGTTCTCAACCGCGCGATCTCGGAGCTGGGCATCTATCCGGCGGTGGACCCGCTCGACTCCAACTCGCGTCTGATGGACCCGCAGATCGTCGGCGAAGAGCACTATCAGGTGGCGCGTGACGTGCAGGGCATCCTGCAGCGTTACAAGTCGCTTCAGGACATCATCGCCATCCTCGGGATGGACGAACTGTCCGAAGAGGACAAGCTCACCGTGACCCGTGCCCGCAAGATCCAGCGCTTCCTGTCGCAGCCCTTCGACGTGGCGAAGGTCTTCACCGGCTCTGACGGTGTGCAGGTTCCGCTGGAAGACACCATCAAGTCGTTCAAGGCGGTTGTGGCCGGTGAATACGACCACCTGCCCGAGGGCGCCTTTTACATGGTTGGCGGCATCGACGAAGCCATCGCCAAGGCCGAGAAGCTGGCAGCAGAAGCCGCTTGATCCGGGCGGCGCGTCCAGTCCCGACGTCGGCCCCCAGGGGCCGGCTGGCGGGCTGGAAGCGCCCCCTTTGAAAGGAGACACCCATGGCAGACACCATGCAATTCGATCTGGTTTCGCCTGAACGCCGCCTCGTCTCGACGCAGGCGTCTTCGGTGCAGATCCCGGGCGCCGATGGGGACCTGACGGCCATGCCCAGCCATGCGCCTCTGATCACCACGCTGCGGCCCGGCATCCTGACGGTGGAAACACCCGATGGCACGCAGGAATACGTGGTCACCGGCGGCTTTGCCGAAATTGGTGACGGCCTGTCCGTCCTCGCAGAAAAGGCGCTGCCGAAGGCGGACATGGATCAAGCCACCTACGAGTCCCTCGTTGCCGAAGTGCAAGCTGCTTACACGCAGACGAAGGATGCGGCGCAGGATGACACCGGCCCCGTCGATGACGCGGCCAAGCTCCTGCACGACATGGTGGCGGTTGGGGCGGACGCAGGTCTGTCCCCGGTGCAGCCAGCGCTGTAACGCGTCACCTGCAAAGCGCTCTTGAAACCCCGCCCTGTGCGGGGTTTTTTCTTGGCCGATCGACGGGTGATCCTGCGGCACCTGCGCTTGCTCCTGCCGACGGATCTGTGCCAGATTGCCCGGGCGCCGCCGGATGGCGGGACGCAAGGTATGGTTTTTGCCAGTGATTTTCTGACAGTTTCCAGATATAGCCTTAAAAAACAGCACGAGGCCTGCCATGCGCAGATTCAAGGCGTCCATCATCGGCGTCGATCAGGGCAACGAAGAAGTATTTTCCGATTTCCGAACCGGTGGCGACATGTGGACCGGCGAAGGCGCGCGGGAGCGCCGCAAGCGTGTTTCGTTCTCTGAGCCCTTCCGGTCAAAGCCCGTCGTCCATGTCTCCCTGTCGCTTTGGGATATCAACCAAGGGGCCAATGTGCGCGCGGATCTGACCGCGGAAAAGATCAGCGAAAAGGGGTTCGACCTTGTCTTTCGCACATGGTCGGACACCCGCGTCGCACGCGTGCGCATGTCGTGGATGGCCATCGGCGAACTGCCGTCCGAGGACGATTGGGAGGTCTACTGACCACGTCTGGGGCTGCGGGCGCATGCTAGCAGGGGATGTGCCCCGCGCGTGGTCCGGGCCGTGCGGGTCTACCGCCTAGAGGATCCCCTCGTAGATCGGCCCAAGGGTCTCCGCCGCAAAAAGCGAACTGACCGAGGTGCCGTTCCAGGTGTTCAGGATCGACTGCGCCAGCAATGGCGCCATGGGCAGAATGCGGATGTTATGCGCGTCCTGCACGGCCTGCGTGGGCGCAATGCTGTCGGTCAGCACCAGCGATTTCATCGCGGAGTTCGTCACGCGTTCCACGGCCGGGCCGGACATCACCCCGTGCGAGATATAGGCGTGCACCTCTGTTGCGCCGTGTTCTGTCAGCAGGTCAGCCGCCTTGCACAGGGTGCCTGCCGTGTCGACGATATCGTCCACGATGATGCATTTCTTGCCTTCAACATTGCCGATCACGGTCATCTCGGCCACTTCGCCATGCTTTTCACGACGCTTGTCCACGATGGACAAGGGGGCTTCAATTCGCTTGGCCAGTTCACGCGCGCGGCCCACGCCGCCCACGTCTGGCGATACGACCATGACGTCGTCCAGCGAGCCTTCGAATTGCTTGAGGATATCCAGCGCAAAGACTGGCGAGGCATAGAGATTGTCCACTGGAATATCGAAAAAGCCCTGAATCTGTGCCGCGTGCAGGTCCATCGTCAGGACGCGGTTGATCCCGGCTTCCTGCACGAGATTGGCCACCAGCTTGGCAGAGATCGGTGTGCGCGTCTTGGTGCGGCGATCCTGACGGGCGTAGCCGAAGTAGGGGATCACGGCGGTGATACGCGCCGCCGACGAACGCCGCAGCGCGTCGCTCATGATCAGCAGTTCCATCAGGTTGTCATTGGCCGGGTTCGACGTGGACTGAAGGATGAACATGTCCTCGCCGCGCACGTTTTCAAAGACTTCGACAAAGATCTCCTGGTCGTTGAACCGTTCGATCCGTGCGTCGACAAGGCCAACGCTCATGCCGCGATACAGGGACATGCGCCGCGCGATGGCTTCGGCCAGAGGCCTGTTCGCATTGCCGGAAATCAGCTTGGGTTCAACGACGGTGGGCATGGGGAGGCTCCGGGCTGGATGACGGATTCGTGACGTTGCGGTCCGGTTAACATGCGCCTAGGGTCAGCGCCAGACGGCACAGGGAGCGCAGGTCATGGCCCATATCGACTATTACTTTTCGGTGATTTCACCCTTCACCTATTTCGCGGGCACCCGCGTCACCGAGATCGCCGCAGCGCATGGTGCGAGCCTTACGTACAAACCGCTGGATGTCATTGCCCTCTTTGGCCGCACCGGTGGGCAGCCGCCGGGCCAGCGCCACATCAACCGTCAGACCTACCGCTTGCAAGAGTTGGAACGCGCGTCGAAAAAGACCGGTCTGCCCTATAACAAGAAGCCCGCACATTTCCCGGCCAATCAGGCGCCGGCCTCCTATGCCTTTATCGCCGCGCAAAACGCGGGTGGGGGCGATCTGGGCGCGCTGAGCTTTGGGTTCCTGCGGGCTTGCTGGGCCGAAGAGAAAGATCTGGCCGATTCAGAGGTGATCCAGTCCTGCCTCGAGGCGGCGGGTTTTGACCCGACCCTCGCGGACAGCGGGTTGTTGAGCGGCGCAGAGACCTATGCCGCGAACCTCGAAGAGGCGGTCGAAGTCGGCGTCTTTGGCGCGCCTTTCTACGTTGTCGACAGCGGTCAGATGTTCTGGGGGCACGACCGGATAGAGGATCTGGACGCGCATCTCGCAGGCAAGCTCTGAAGCGGCAGAATCAGCCGCGCGCCCGGGCCCGCCACAGGGTGAACAGCCCGGCAAAGACGATCAGCCCTGCGCCGATGCCGACATTCAGGCGCAGGGTCTCACCGAACAGGGTGATCCCCATGGTGCTGGCAAAGACCAGTTGCAGGTAGGCAAAGGGCTGTACGGCGCTGGCCTCGGCCACGTCGTAGCAGCGGATCAGCAGGTAGTGGCCCAGCGCTCCGGTCACGCACAAGAGCGCCATCCAGCCCCAGTCGGGTCCGGTCATCGATTCCCAGAACCAGATGCCGATCATCGTGGCGACGACGCCGCCCGCGGTGCCGGTATAGAAAAACGAAGTCGTGGCTGAGTCGGCGCGCGCCACGTATCGGGTGAGCAGACCATAGAGCGCGAAAAGCGTCGCCGAGACCAGCGGGATCACGGCAAAGGGGGAAAACACCCCGCCGGAGGGTTGCAGGATGATCAGCACCCCGACAAAGCCCACCGCGATGGCGACCCAGCGCCGCCAGCCCACGTGTTCGCCCAGAACCGGCCCGGAGAGTGCCGCAATCAGCAGCGGATAACAGGCAAAGACCGCGTGGCTTTCCACCAGGCCAAGGTAGACGAAGGCCAGAACCATGATGTTGATCTCGACCACCAGCAGGGCACCGCGAAAGATTTGCGTCCATGGCATCGCGCTGTTTGCCGCCTGCGCGAGCCCGCCGCTTTTGCGCGCGGCCCAGACCACGACAAAACCCGCAAAGAACCAGTAGCGCAGCATGACAACCATCATGACGTTGTATTCCGCCGCGAGGTGGCGCGAGATGCCATCCTGCAGCGCAAAGACAAACGTTGTCGCGACCATGAGAAGGATGCCGAGAGACGTGTTCTGCTGAGTCATCAGGTGGGGTCCAACTGTGGTTTGACAGCTTGCGTCATGTGGCGTTTGCGGCCGAAGCCGGGTCGGCGCGTGACGATGAGGCCGGCAGCCTCCAGTGCGCGACGCACGTGGCCAGCCGCAGTGTAGGTCGCGGCCGTTGCACCGGGGGCCATGTGGTCGGCCACCGCCTGCATCAGGTCGGCGCCCCAAAGCTCCGGGTTCTTCGCGGGGGCGAAACCGTCGAGGAACCAGGCATCGGCCTGCCCTTGCCAGCGCGGCAGGGTCTCGCGTGCGTCCCCCGCGATGACGTGCAGGTCGAGATCCGGCAAGCTGACCCGGGGGGTGCTGTCGCTCCAGTAGGGGCGCAGGGCGGTGGCTTCTTCCTGCAGGCCGGGAAAGGCAGCCTGCGCGCGGATCATGTCCCTTGCGGGGAGAGGGAAGGCCTCGAAGCTGGTGAAATGCAGCCGTCCCTCTTGGCCGGTTCGCCGCCAGAGTGACCAGAGGGCAAGCAGGTTCAGCCCGGTGCCAAACCCCAGTTCTGCAACGTGAAACCCTGGGCGGAACCGCTCGGGAAGGCCATTGCCCTTGAGAAAGACGTGATCCGTTTCGGCAAGGCCATTGTCGAGGGAATAGTAGGGATCGTCGAACCGCTGCGAGACAGGGGTCTCCCCTCGCCAGTCGAGGCTGTCGCCACAAAGGGTCTTGGGTCGCGGTCTGTCAGCGGGGCAGTGGTTTGGCATCTCGGGTGTCTCTGGGACCTGACGGGGTGGAGCGGGGCAGGGGGCATTGGCGTGGCGGGCCGGGTCCGCTATGCCAAGTGCCTCAAGGGCGATGCCACAGGGTTTGGCGTGGAGGGCGGGCAATGACAAGAGTGGATGTGACGGTGCGGGGGGCCGGGATCTTTGGCCTGTCCATCGCCTGGGCCTGCGTTCAGCGCGGTGCGCGGGTGCGCGTGGTGGATCCCCATGGTGTTGGCGCGGGCTCTTCCGGGGGACTCGTCGGCGCACTGGCGCCTCATGTGCCGGAGAACTGGAACCCCAAGAAGGCGTTTCAGTTGGACAGCCTGTTGATGGCAGCAGGGTTCTGGGCCGAAGTCGAGGCGGTGGGCGGTGTGTCTGCAGGCTATGGGCGCACGGGCCGGTTGCAACCGGTGGCGGATGCCGCTGCCGCAGATCTGGCGCGCGCCCGCGCGCAGGGGGCGGCCGCGCTCTGGCAGGGGGCTGCGGTTTGGGAGGTCATCCCGGCTCAGGCGGTGGGGACGTTTGCCCCGCAGACGCCAAGCGGGCTGTTGATCCGTGACACTCTGAGCGCCCGGATGCACCCGCGCCGCGCTTGTGCTGCCTTGCAGGCGGCTCTCGAGGCCCGGGGCATCGACGTCGTCTCCGGGGCCGAGGACCAAGGTGCGGTGGTTTGGGCCACCGGTTGGCGAGGGCTTGTGGGCTTGTCAGATGCCTTGGGCCGAAAAGTGGGGGATGGCGTCAAGGGTCAGTCCATTGCCTTTGCCCATGAGGCATCGGAGGCGCCGCAGCTTTTTGTCGAGGGGCTGCATGTGGTGCCACATGCGGACGGCACGGTTGCCGTTGGGTCGACATCTGAGCGGGATTTTGACGATGGAGCTGCGGTTGACGCGCAATGCGAAGATCTGGCCGCACGGGCGCGGGCGGCTCTGCCAGCCTTGGCCGAAGCAGAGATCGTTCAGCGCTGGGCCGGTGTGCGTCCAAGAGCCCGGTCGCGGGCGCCTGTTCTGGATGCATGGCCCGAGCGTTCCGGGCACTTTATTGCCAACGGCGGGTTCAAGATCGGATTCGGGATGGCGCCCAAGGTGTCACAAGTCATGGCGGACTACGTCCTTGGGCGAGATGACAGCGGTATCCCCGACGGATTTCGGTTGGCATCGTGTTGAGGCCGGACGCGCGGAGCTCTTTCTGCGAAATTCGCCCCGCCCACCCGTCCCGATCCCTCAGGGTCGGAATTGGCGAGCAAAGGGCGGGCGCTTGGGGCGGGAATGCTTGGGACGTGTGGGGTGTGGCTGTCACGTCTCCGTTGGAGACATGACCCTGCCACGCTCACCGCGCGCTGGGACGCGCGGAGAGGGGAGTGCCTGGGATGTTTGGGGTGTGGCTGTCACGTCTCCTTTGGAGACATGACCCTGCCACTCTCACCGCGCGCTGGGACGCGCGGTGATTAGTCAAACTTGCGGCTTGGGGCGAGGACTTTGGCCTCTCCGATCAGGACCTTCTTGCCGTCAACCGCGCAGTGACAAGCCAGTGTCACGCGGCGCTTGGCGAAGTCGATGTCGGTGACCTTCACTTCTGCATAGACCATGTCACCGGGGCGCACCGGTGCGAGGAATTTCAGCGTCTGGCCCATGTACACGGTACCATGGCCGGGCAGCTGCTCTCCGATCACGGCGGAAATCAATCCTGCGGTCAGCATGCCGTGGGCAATCCGACCTTCAAAGATCGTGTCCTGCGCGTAGGCGTCGTCCATGTGCACCGGGTTATGGTCAGTGGAGACCTCGGCAAACATCTCGATGTCCCGATCCGTCACCTGTTTGCGCAGATGACGGCTCATGCCCATTTCGATGTCTTCGATGCAGATCGTTCCACGCGGCAGATTGTCCAACATCGAGCCCTCCTTTGACACGGCGGTCGGTAACAAACGCGCAGTCTTTTGCCGCTGCGCGTAATTTTGTTACTTTGCGACTGCAGCGAAAGCAAGGGAAAATCGCCAAGGACAGTCGCCCTGAACCATGCCCAAGGGCTGACGTGTCAGGTTAGCGTGCCAATGCTGAATGTCGGATTGATGTTTTCCTGCGCAACATAGGCCTTTAGCGCCTCGGGCTCTGGCTGTTGGGTTGTTTTCGTCTCTGCACGGGCCAGACCACCTGTGATGAAGAGCGAATCGATGTCCTCCCCCATGGCGCCATCAATATCCGTGTGCGCACCGTCCCCGATTGCGAGGATCGCGCTGTCCGGCACATCGCTGCGGTGCGAGGAAAGGCGCCGTCGCGCCAGATCGTAGATCGGGGGATGCGGCTTGCCAAAGTAGAGGCTCTCTCCGCCCATCTCCGAATAGAGCTGCGCCAGTGCGCCGGCACACCATTCGCGTTTCTCCCCACGATCGACGACGATGTCGGGGTTGGCGCAGAGCAGCTTCATCCCCTTTTGTTTTGCATACAGAAACTCGGGGCGGTTTATGTCCGGATCGGCCTGCGGGTCGAAGGGGCCGCAGCAGACGATGCCCTCTGCCTCTTCCAACGGGACGCGGGTGATCTGCGCCGGGTTCTCCAGCAGTTGCAGGGGATCGAAGAACGTCAGGTCGAAGTCATGACCCATGAACCAGACCTTTTCACCCACTGCGCCCTGAAACATCGCGGCGCGGGCGCTGTCCCCGGAGGTGGCAATGTCGTCATAGGCATCCTCTGGAACGCCGAACCGCACCAGTTGCTTGGCCACTTCGTGGCGGGACCGCGGGGCATTGGTGACAAGGATCACCGCGCCGCCACTCTTGCGATAGGTCTGCAACGCGGCAACAGCGGAGGGAATGGCGTGAATGCCGTCATGGACACAGCCCCAGAGATCCACGAACAGCGCATCATAAGGGGCAGAGATGTCGGCAAGACGGTCGATGATTTGAGTCATGAGAAGCTCCGGGGCTTTGGGGTGCGCCGGTCATCCCACATCTGTGTCACGGGAAAAAGACCCCCGAGTCGGGCAGACCGGTCGCCTCACCCCTGTTGCATGCGCTCCACATAAGAGCGCATCTCTTCGGCTTCTTGCCGGGCCTCGCGCAGGCCATCCATGGCGGCCGACAGTTCCGCCTCGGTCTGGGCCAGCTGGTTGGTCAGTTCCGCCTCGCGCTGTTGCAGGTAGGTAATCGCCTGATCGCGGGTTTCTTCGGCCTCATGCAACTCCTGGCTCATGCGCTCCAGCTGGTCCATGTCGGCCTGGCTCACGCGCTTGAAGCGGTGAATGAGCCAATGGGCGAACCATCCAAGGCAGAAGGCGACGAAGAGGATGATCGCCGTGGCAATGATGAATTGGGTTCGATCCATGGTTCGTTCCTTGGGCGTCTTGTCCTGACCGCGCGGCACTGTGCCGATCAGCCGTCGTCACCGGTACTCGGTTCAAAGTCGGGGCTGCGCACGGCCCCTGAGGGGACCGCCTTGTCGGCGCCGATGGCGGCGGCGGCCTCTGTGGCGGCAGGGGCGGAGATGGTCGGGGCCTCTGAAGTGTCTTCGGTGCCTGCGGTCTGGTCAGGGGCCGCAGCCGTGGCGGGGTTTGCAGTCTCGCCGCCCGTGTCGCCGCCCGTGTCGCCGCCCGTGTCGCCGCCCGTGTCTGTGCCCGTGTCTGTGCCCGTGTCTGTGCCCGTGTCGGTGGCTGCCGACGTCGTCTGGGTGTCTTGGCTGGCTTGGGCGTTGGCGCCATCGCCTGCCGTATCGGTGGTGGCATCCGGGACGCCATCCGCGGCCGCGGTCTCTGTCTCCGCTGAGGCGATCAGCTTGAACTCGATCCGGCGGTTGGCCTCGCGCCCCTCCGCCGTGTCGTTGTCGTCGATGGGGGTGGCTTCGCCGTAGCCCTGCACCGTGTAGGCACGGGTGGGCACCCGGCGCGCGCGCAATGCGTCCAGAACGGCCTGCGCGCGATCCTGACTGAGCTGCTGGTTCATCACCTCGCGGCCCTGACTGTCTGTGTGGCCGCCGATTTCCAGCGGGATATCGCCGCAGGTTTTCAGCAGATCTGCCAGTTCGTCCATGATCGCTTCGGCAGAGATGTCGAGCGTGGCGGACCCGGGCTCAAAGGAGATCTTGCGCGCCCCGACCGTCTCGACGATGCGGGCCTCGCATTGTTCCGGCGTCGGGATGCCAAGCGCCGGGTCGAGACGTTCCACATAGGTCACGTCGATGGCAAAGGTCGCGGCATCCCCCAGCTTTGCCGCGAACAGCGCGGCGATCTGCGACCCGGCTTCGGAATTGCCGGTCTGGCCGCCGATGTCCACATTGTCCGGTGTCACCGTCACAGTGCCATTGGCAAGCATCGACAGCGCCTCGAGCGCGGCGAGAGACCGGATCGACCAGTCGCCGGGCAAGGTGTCGTCGACGCGCGCGGCCGTATAGACCGCCGCAGAGCCGAACCGCGCCCGGGCGTAGCTGTCCGCGGTCTGGCGCGCGACCTCGCTGGCCAGACGGCCGCGCAACTGCACAGCGCCGTCCTCGTCGAGCACTGCGGTAAACTCTGGCGGGCCTTCGCCGGATTGCTCCGGTGGTTTTGGCAGCACGGCGTGCAGGGCAAAGACCTCTGGCAGGGCGGTGTCCAACTCTCCGACCACACGGTCAAAACGCGCCTGATCGGTGCCTTCCACCGCGACCAAGGTTATGTCGGCGTTGGAAAACGTGATGGAGCCGCCGCCCAGTTCCGCCAGCTTGGCAATGGTCAGTTCGACCGCATCGGACCACCGGCGCGACGGTACGCCGAGGCCCAGCCTGCAGTTGGACTTGCCATTCAGGCCGGCCCTGCCTGCGGCGCGCAGGATGCGGTCCCGGGCCTCTTCGGTGTCCGCAGAACATGCGTCGAAGCGCGCGCCGTTCTCATTGATCAGAAAGCGCAGCGTGAAAGGCGAAATCACCGGGCGCGGCGCGGACAGATCCAGCGCCAGTCGCAGATCGCTGGGCTTGCGCCGGATGAGAACGGTTTCCAGACGCGCGCGGGCCTCGGCGCTTTCGGTCATGGCCTTGATTTCCACCAGACCTGCGTCGACCGAGACCTTTGATTGCGGCAGGTCGCGCAGCGCCGTCGTCGCATACCGCAGCGCATCGTCCCAGCCGTCGGGGGCGGGAAAGGCGGCGCTTTCGAGCAGATCAGAGACTTCGGTATCGGGGGCGATGGCCTGGAAGGTGGCGATCAGGTCCTCGCGGTCGGTGGAGGCGGGTACCAGCCCGATCACCGAGATCCCGGAATCGTTGCGCAGGATCTCGACCGAAAAGCGTGGCGGCGCAATATCGGCGGGATCCTCGACGAGCATCTGGTCGATCACCCGCGACGCATCGACGACCCGGCCCGCGGCGGTCAGCGCCTTGAACCGGGCGGCCTCGTCGGGGGCGGTGCCGATCAGGAAAACCTGCAAGCCGTTGGTGTCCACTTCCGCCCAGGTCAAACCGTCAAGGTCCAGCTCGTTCAAGACGCCGGTCTCAGACGCGCCTTCAATCATCCGTGCGGAGAACCCCGCCGTCAGGACACTCAACCCTCCCGCTACCAGGAAGGTACCAATAATCGCAATAAGAGATGATAGCCGCATGGGCGCGAGGGGTCCCCGGTTCATGGTTCCCCGCCTGATACGCAAGCCGGGGGGTTAGTGCAATCAAGCGATGATGGCAGCGGCGAAAAACAGCACCGGAAGCAGGCCCGCGTCCCGGTTAGAGCGAAACAATTCGAGCAGACGCGCGGTATCGTCGAGTTTGAGCCGCCTCAGTTGCCACAACATGTGCCAGCCCATGGCCCAAGGCCCGCAGAGCATGAGCACCATCTTGAAGATCTCGTCATCCGGGGCGGCAGCGACAATGGCGATGCCCATCAGCGCGACCGAGGCGACGAGGAAACGCGCCAGCCATTTCGGCGAGTCCTCGCCAAAAAGCCGCGCGGTGGATTTCACGCCGATCAGCGCGTCATCTTCGGAATCCTGATGGGCGTAGATCGTGTCGTAGAACAGGGTCCACGCGATCCCGGCAAAATACAGCACCACGGCGGGTGCCTCCAGCGCGCCGGTATGCGCGGTCCAGGCCAGCAAGGCGCCCCAGTTGAAGGCAATGCCCAGAAAGACCTGCGGCCACCAGGTGAACCGCTTGGCAAAGGGGTAGACGGCCACCGGCACCAAGGCGAGCACGCCAAGCGCAATCGCTGCCCGGGGCAGGGTGATCAGGATGCAGAAGGCCAGCAGGCTTTGCGCAATGGCCCAGGCCAGCGCCTGTTTCGTGGACACCTGGCCCGAGGGGATGGGGCGCGAGGCGGTGCGCTCTACGTGGCCATCGATGTCGCGGTCGGTGATGTCGTTCCACGTGCAGCCCGCGCCGCGCATCAGGAAGGCTCCGATGCCGCAGCCGACAAAGATCCACAGGTCGAACCAGGAGGCCTGACCATCGTGCACCATCGCAAGCCCAAGCCCCCACCAGCACGGAAGCAGCAGCAACCACGTGCCAATCGGCCGGTCAGCGCGGCTGAGCCGCAGGTAGGGGCGGGCGACCTTCGGGGCGTAGGTATCGACCCAGTTGCCGGTAACGGCATCGGCGACCTGTTCGCCGGGCTCTGGTGTCTGCGAAGTGCCGGACATAAGTTGCCCCTCATGAAACCCAAGATACGCCTCTTTGTAGACCAGCCTTTGAACGAGGGACAGGGCGTCCCGCTGACGCGGGAGCAGGCGCATTACCTTTTTGGAGTGATGCGTCTCGCCATCGGTGCCGAAGTTGCGCTGTTCAACGGGCGCGACGGCGAATGGCGCGCCCCGGTGGTCGAGGCGGGCAAGCGCGGCGGCGTGCTGCGGTGCGACACGCAAACGGCGATCCAGACGATGCCGCCCGACCTTTGGCTGGTCTTTGCACCGGTCAAGAAGGCGCGCACCGATTTCATCGTCGAAAAGGCCGTCGAACTGGGTGCCGCGCGGATCGTGCCGGTGAGCACGGATTTCAGCAACGCGGAGCGGTTGCGCCAGGACAAGCAGGAGGCCCACGCCATCGAGGCCGCAGAGCAATGCGGCGCGGTCCATGTGCCCGAGGTCGCGCCGCTTCGACGGCTGGATCAGGTCCTGGCCGACTGGCCTGACGGCCGGCAGATCCTGTTTTGTGACGAGAGTCGCGTCGGAGAGCCTTCGGGCACGCTGAGCGGGCTCAGCCCCGGACCCTGGGCCGTGCTGATCGGTCCGGAGGGCGGCTTTTCCGACCGTGAGCGTGCGCGCCTGCATGCCTTTCCCGGCGCCACCGCGATCAGCCTCGGACCGCGTATCCTGCGCGCAGAAACGGCGGCGGTGGCGGCGCTGACGCTGTGGCAGGCGGCCTTGGGCGACTGGCATGGCTGAGTCCCCCGTCCCCGCGCGCATCTTCGGGATAAAGGCCCGGTCCGCGGCGCGTGTCGTCCTATTTCGGCAGGGGCCGCACAGGCAGGTGCAGCAGCTGCTTTGGGATCTGGAGACCGATGAAATCACGCCGGGGCAATGGCTGAAGCACCGCATTTACCCGCGTCGTTGCGATCTGTCACTGGACGCAGCGCATCTGTTGTACTTTGCGGCGCCCTACAAGGCGCCGGTCAGCAGCTACACGGCGATCAGCCGCCCGCCGTTTTTCACCGCGACCACGCTGGTTCCGCATGGCGGGGCGTGGAACGGCGGCGGGGTGTTTCTGGACGGGCGGCGCTTTTGGGTGGATCGCGGCGGCATGGCAGAGCACCCGGACGACACATGGCGCGCGCCGGATGCCGAGGCGCAGCTGACCCGGGTCATGGACCGGCCCGACAGCGTGCCGCAGGAGCACGGCGAGGACATGGTCCTTTATCCTGCGCGCCTCAAGCGCGACGGCTGGGCCTTTGGCGGGCAGACATTTGAAAAAGTGTCCCGCTACGGCGCGCACCGCTGGCGGTTCAGCCGCGCGCTGGAAGGCGGAACCGTGCTGGAAAAGACGGTCACGGCCTCGCTTGAGGATCGCGGACCCACGGGGCAGATCTACTGGGAAACCCATCATCTGTCCGGGCAGGCAGGCGACCGGCTTGCCTTGCACGACAGCTGGGCCGAGGCGGATGGCGCCGAGGTGGTCTTTGGCCGCGAGGGGTGCGTTTGGTGCTGGACACCGGATGGCGCCACGACTGAAATTGCAGACCTGACCCCGAACCGGTTCACCCCGGTCGAGGCCCCCTACACCGGTTTGAAACGCGGGCGCCAGACGGGCGGACAGCCCTGGCACCCCCTGGACGGAGACGACACATGATCCGCAAGGCCAATCCCGAGGACGCAGGCGCCATCGCGGCCTTCCTCGAAGGACATATCGAAACCTCGATGTTCCTGATGGGCAATCTTGAGGCCCATGGCATCGGCAAAACGGAACATCCTCACGGCACGGCGTTCTTCCTGCGCGAGACAGGGGATGGCATCACCGGCGTCTTTGGCTGCACCAACGGCGGGTTTCTCATGTGCCAGTTGCCCGGTCTCACCCCGTCCGAGGCGCAAACCTACATGCACCTGCTCAAGGGATACACGCTGAGCGGCATGACCGGGCATGTGGAACAGGTGACGCAGATCCTCGACGCGCTGGCCGTGCCGGATGAAGCCTGGCGCATCAACCGGGTGGAGCCGCTCTACCGCATCGCGCTGCGCGATCTGCCACCCGCGCCGAAGGTCCGCGCGCCGGAAATGCAGGACGTGCCCCTCCTGAGCCGCTGGTTGGCGACTTATATGCAAGAGACAGACTCCGTGCCCCCGGGTGTCACGCCAGACGTCCTGCCACAAGTGGCCGAGAGACGGGCGCAAGCGGCAGTGGGGTCGGACCGGATGCGTGTGATGGAGGAAGACGGCAACATGGTGGGCATGGCGGGCGTGAATGCAAAGGCGGGCTCCGCGGTTCAGGTGGGTGGTGTCTTTGTGCCCGCAGAACTGCGCGGGGCAGGGCGCGGCGGGCGCGTCACGGCGGGGCTTTTGGCTGATGCCGCGGCGCAGGGCAGCACGACGGGCATCCTCTTTGCGGCGTCCGAAGCGGCGGCCTCGGCCTATGAAAAAATCGGGTTCCAGAAGATCGGCGGTTATCGCATCGCGCTGTTGAATGACCCCCGTTTGCTGACGGGGGCCGCATGATCCGACCAGAAGCCATTGCCGTTCTGCGCCGCTGGCAGGAGGTCCTGATCGGCGGCGCGATCATCTTGCTGGGCCTCTACTGGGGCGTCTTCACCGGGGGCGGCCTGTTGTCCTGGATCGGCTACCTTGTGATTGCCGGCGGCGTTACCCTCTTGCTGGCCGGGATCCAGCGCGCCCGGTTCCGGCAAGGCGAGGACGGCCCCGGCGTGGTTCAGGTGGTCGAAGGGCGGATCAGTTACTTTGGTCCGCTCGATGGTGGGGTGGTCGACCTCGAGGCGCTTTCCGGGCTCGACCTTGATCCACGGGGGACACCGCCCGTCTGGCTTTTGCGCGCACCCGGGCAGCCCCCGTTGTCGATCCCCCTGACGGCGAAAGGGGCAGACGCGCTTTTTGACGCCTTTGCACACTTGCCGGACATTCGGACCGAGCACATGTTACGCCAGATGCAGTCGGGCGGCGATCACGTGGTGGTGATCTGGCGTTCCGCTGCCCAGATGGCCGCGATGCAGCGGCTGCATTGACACGGGCCGCGTTTGGCGACAGGAAACCAAGTTGAAATTGGCCAAGCACACCGGGAGCTTCACATGTCCATCCCTCAATCCGGCGGCGGGCCGATCGAGCATCACTCCCAGCTGGCCGAATACCTCGCGCAGGGCTGCAAGCCCGAAGCCGACTGGCGTATCGGCACGGAGCACGAAAAATTCGGGTTTTGCCGGGATTCGCTGAAGCCGCTGCCCTATGACGGTGAGCGGTCCATCAAGGCCGTTCTCGAAGGTCTGCGCGACCGGCACGGATGGGCCCCGGTGGAAGAAGCGGGTCATATCATCGGGTTGACGAAGGGCGGGGCCAATGTCTCGCTCGAACCCGGGGGTGCACTGGAACTGTCCGGCGCACCGCTGGAGACCATCCACCAGACCTGCGACGAGGTGAACGAGCACCTGCGCGAGGTCAAGGATATCGCCGACGAGATCGGTGTCGGTTTCATCGGGCTGGGGGCGGCCCCTGTCTGGTCGCATGACGAGATGCCGTTGATGCCCAAGGGGCGTTACAAGCTGATGGATGCCTACATGGACACCGTGGGCACCACCGGCAAGCAGATGATGCGCCGGACCTGCACCGTGCAGGTGAACCTTGATTTCGCCTCCGAGGCCGACATGGTGCAAAAGATGCGCGTCGCGCTGGCGCTCTCACCCGTTGCCACGGCGCTGTTCTCGAACTCGCCGTTCTTTGAGGGCAAGCCGCTGGGCGTGAAATCCAAGCGCATGCAGATCTGGGAGACGCTGGACGACGCGCGCACGGGCATGTTGCCATTTGTCTTTGACGACGGGTTCGGGTTCGAGGCCTGGGCGCAATATGCGCTCGATGTGCCGATGTATTTTGTCTACCGCGATGGCGTGTATCACAACGCGCTGGGGCAGTCGTTCCGGGATTTCCTTCAGGGAAAACTGCCCGCGCTTCCGGGCGAGACGCCGACACTGTCGGATTGGGCAGACCACCTGACGACGATCTTTCCCGACGCACGGGTGAAGACATACATCGAGATGCGCGGTGCGGATGGCGGACCATGGCGGCGGCTTTGTGCCTTGCCGGCGTTCTGGGTCGGACTGACCTATGATCAGGGCGCGCTTGATGCGGCCTGGGATCTTGCAAAGGATTGGGATGCAGAGACCCGCGAAGGCCTGCGGCTGGCAGCAACGCGAGATGCGCTGCAGGCCGAAGTGAACGGGATCAAGATGCATGACCTTGCGCGCGAGGTTCTGAACATCGCCGAGGCGGGTCTCGCGGCGCGGGCAAAGCCCGGCGCGGGGGGCCTTGTGCCTGACGAGACGCATTTCCTGAATGCGCTGAAGGAAAGCGTTGAAACCGGGCAGGTGCCGTCAGACGAGCTTTTGGAACACTACCATGGCGACTGGAACGGTGACCTGAGCCGGATCTACGGCGAGTTCTCGTACTGACACGACGGTTGGAGGGCTTTCGAGACGGTCAAAGCCGGTCCGCGGCTTACCCCCTCCTTACCGCCCTTTATCTTTGGGCGATTCGGTTAAGACCTGTTGAAGGCGTGCAGGGCGCAGTGGTGAACCGCGCCCCGTTTGTACGATGATGGCTCAGGCTTGCGAGGGCTGCTGTTTGAGAACGCGCGTCCGGTAGTAGTCGCTGATTTCTGCCTTGCGCGCATCTTCCTGTTCCGGCGACGGCGCCTGCTCGGCGTTGAGCAGGACGGCATAGCTTTGCCATGGGGACCCGCTCTTGCCCGTGCGGGGGGCAGACGAGGCCACCATGGTTGCCCCGTCCCCGGGACGTGATGGCGCAAAAGGCTCGTCAGGGTCGCGCGGGTCGCCCCATTTGTTTGTGACCGGCTCGGACCGGCCAAGATAGAAGATGAACAGGATCAATCCGCCGATCAGGGGCACCATCGAAACGAGCATCCAGAATGCGCTTCGGCCCGTGTCATGCAACCGACGTACGCAGAGGCTGAGCGCCGGGATCAGGGTCAACAGCGCGATCCAGAACGTGGCGAGGTAAGCCATATGGGTGAAATCCCCCTGCTCCATTGCCAGTTGTGCCGACATCAACGTCTGCATATCTGCCGACCCGGCGACGATGTAGGTCAGGAACAAGGCCAGTTGAACCCACCAGAATTCCCCGCGTGTGGCACGGCCACGAAAATTCAGGGCATTCACAAAGAAACCTGTCAGTGCACTTACAATGCCAATCATTGGCGATCTCCTCGAAGGTGAACGCCTTTAAGTTGCGTGAAGCTCGGGGCGCAAATGAGGCCGGGGCGGGTCTTTCTTGCGGTTTCCGCCCCGGTTCAGGTGCTGGATCGGGATCAATAGCCGATGGCGCAGCCGTCCTTGCGGGGATCAGAGGCCCCCTCGAGAACACCGTTTTCATGGATAACGATGGACTGCGCGCCGCCGATGGGGCTGTTGGGGACTTCGACGTCATGGCCGCGGGCCGCAAGTTCGGCAGTCACAGCCGCCGAGTAGCCACGTTCCAGCCTCAGCTTTCCATTCTCGACAAAGCTGCGTGGGGCGTCGATCGCGCTTTGCGCATCCATGCCGTAGTCGATCATGTTGGTCAGCAGGCGGGCGTGGCCGTTGGGTTGATATTGGCCGCCCATCACGCCAAAGGGCATGCTGATGCGGCCTTCTTCGCGCACCATTGCCGGGATGATCGTGTGCATCGGGCGCTTGCCACCTGCCAGCTCGTTCGGATGGCCCGCGTCCAGCGTAAAGCCCGCACCACGGTTCTGGAACAGGATCCCGAACTTGTCCGAGGCAATGCCGGACCCGAAACTGTGGAAGATCGAGTAGATCAGCGAGACAGCCATGCGGTCGCGGTCCACTACCGTCAGATAGATGGTGTCCTTGTGCACGGCTTCAGAGAACTCGGCGGGCGCAGCCATGGCGCGCTTTGGATCGATAAGTGCGGCAAGACGGGCGGCGGTCTCGGGTGATTGCAGATGCGCGAGGCGCGTCATGTGATCCGGATCCGCAAGAAAGCGGTTGCGCGCGTCATAGGCGAGCTTCGCCGCTTCGGCCTCGATATGCGCGCGTTCGGCGCCAAAGGGATCCATGCCGGCCAGGTCGAAATGCGACAACATGTTCAGCATCAGATGCGCGGTCACACCCTGCCCGTTGGGCGGATGCTCCAGAAGTTCGCGGGATTTGTACATGCCCGAGATCGGGTCCGTGATGGTGCAGGCGGTCCCGGCAAAGAT
>JBELMB010000103.1:0-18114 GCA_042088665.1 Sagittula sp. | reverse complement strand
GGGCGCTGCCCCTCTTGGCCTGCGGCCAATTCACCCCGGAGTATTTTTGAAACAAAGAAGCGCAAGGTCTCTGTACGTATTGGATTTGCCAAAAGGCCAGCTGGAGTTTCGGGCTTTGTGCCAGTGTATGCGGCTGTGAGGGGGCGGGCTGTCTGCCTGCCCGCTTTGGCCAGTGGTGGGACTGGTGGATTTGATGGCTTTGGGCCGTCTCAGGCAGCGGCCCATCCGGGTTTGGACCTAGCGCAGGCCGTCTTCGCCTGTCACATCACAGGCTTCCAGACCGCCCATGCGGCTGTGTACGCGGCCACCGCTGGACATGGCGAGGGCAAAGACGATCTCGTTTGCGCGGGGGCCGTCGGTCAGGCCCACTTCGATGCCGTCAAAGTGGCTGCGCACATAGGCGGCGTTGATATGTCCCAGCGGCAGGTCGAGACGGGTGCCGACGCCGCCGATCTTCATGCAGGAGGGGACGATGGCCTTTGAGGCATTGAGCAGCCCGCGCATGGCGTAGCCGCCGGGCACATGCCAGAGTGCGCCATGTTCCAGCTCTCCGTTTTCGCCGACGATGGCGCCCTTGCCATAGCCATCGACCGCATCCTTGCCGCCCATTGCCTCGATCAGCCTTTCGCTCATTTCGGCGCCAAGGGGTTTGAGATCCTCCATCGCCGGTTGCAGGTCAGGTTCATAGCGTCCGGCAAAGGGGTTGGCGACGCAGGCGAGAATGGCGCCGACCTTGCGCGGTCTTGCCGGGGCGGGGCCGCCGTCGTGGTGGACCTCTTCGAGGATGAGTTGCATCTTACGCAGTGGAAAGCTGGGCATGGGCGGGCTCCTTTCGGGAAACGACGTGATGGCGGGTTTGCAGGGTCAGGGCCGCTTCGTGGATCAGCCCGCGGTCGAGAAAGGCCTGCGCGGTGGCCGCCCCGCGGGCGAGGGCCTGGGTGATCTCAGACTCGGTCAGTGGATCGACACTGGTGGTGACGGGACGGGTGCCAAGATCGCTGTCGGGATTTAGGTCGCAGGCCGGTTGCCGGGTGATCGCGGCGTGGCCGGGCAGATCGACGGCATTGGCGATGAGCGTGGCGGCAACATCGGCTTCGGCAGCGGTTCTGGCCAACACGGTCACCGCATCGGCGATGCCGAGAGACTGTGACCGCCCGCGCCAGCCCGACGTGGCGAGGCCGCGCACCGGCTGTGCTGCATCGATGCGGATATCGCCGCTGGGTCCGGCGGCGCCAAAGCTCTGGCCCGGGGCGAGGTGGAGCGCGATGTCGCCGCCGTTGTTCACATAGGCCTTGGTCGGGGAACTGTCGGCGATCAGCGCCTGCAGCACCTCGTCGGCGACGGCACCGGCCACGGCGGCCATCGGGGTCACAAAACCGGAAAAGGGCGTCACCGCCTGCGCCATGCGTCGCGCGACGGGGTCGCAAAAACCCTGAGCATCAAGAGGTTGGCGCAGGCGGGGCAGCTCTGTCACGAGGTCGGCCAGCAGCGAGGCAAAGCGGGTGATCGCCCGGTCATAAGCGGTGGCGCGATCGGTTCCTTCGATATCGATCACAAGGTCGATCGGTCCATGGTGCAGGTGCAGCCTTCGCCCGTCGGGCAGCAGGGCGGCCTGTGCGCCAGAAACCTGCGCGCCAGAGGTCTGCGCTGTCACGGGGCGTCCCCGATCACCTGTGTTGCATCGCCGTATTCGCCACCATGGGCCAGCACGTCCTCCAACGTGCGGATCACACCGTCATGTCCGCCAAGGCGCAGGTATTCGTCGCGTCGTGTCGTGAACTCCAGCGGGGCGACCAGCGCCGGGGTGGGCACGTAGCCAAAGGCTCCGTCCGGCAACCCCAGCACATCCACCATCACGGTGATCCCGCCGCCGGGCCAGACATAGACCGGCGCACCGCCCACCGTCACACGCGTGGCCTCTTGCTGGACAGAGCGTGTGAGTTGCACCGGGTTTTGCGTCACGCCGGAGCGCAGCGAACCCCCGGCGCCGCCCATGAAGAGCACCGTGCACAGTGCGGGCTCGCAATTCTGGGCGATCAGATCGACAGAAGGTTGCAACGCGGGGGGCATGGTCCGGGGCACGGGCTCAAGGTTGTCGTCAAGGACGAAATAGGCCGCGTGTTCGCCCGTGGTGGAGACCATGAGCACCCGCAACCCCGGTTGCGCGCCTTTCTCCGGGCGCCATGGGCCAAGGATGGAGAGGGGGTCCTCGATGTCGGTGCCGCCCCAACCCATTCCGGGGTTTGCCACCTTGAAATAGCGTCCGGGTGTGGAGCGGCGGCCAAGGATGCGGATGCCGGTGTCCGGCCAGTCGATGACCTTGCCGGCCTGATGTTCGGAGACGACGCCGGTGATGTGGTCATCCACCACCACGACCTCGTCCACGAGGCCCTTCCATTGCGAGGCAAACATGCCGATGGTGGCAGAGCCGCAGCCCACGCGCATCCGCTGCTCTGGCGTGCCATCGACAATGGGCGCGGCCCCGGCCTGCACCACAACCTCAGACCCGCCGTCGATGCTGAGCGTCACGGCTTGCTTGTTGCACAGGGCCAGAAGCGCGTCGCAGGTCTTGCGACCTTCGGCCTTGGATCCGCCGGTGAGATGGTCAACCCCGCCCAGTGACAACATCTGGGAGCCATATTCAGAGGTCATCACATGGCCGATCACTTCGCCCTGACTGCGGACTGGCGCGGCCTCCGGGCCAAGGTGGCGGTCGGTGTCGATCTTCACCTTTACCCCGCAGTAGGAAAAGATCGCTTCGGTCACCACGGTCACACAGTCGACGCCGTCGATGTCGCGGCTGACGATGAAGGGGGCGGGCTTGTAGTCGGGATAGGTGGTGCCCGCGCCGATCGCAGAGACGACGACCTGATCGCCGGGGGCCTTTGCGCCTTCCCACCCGGCGGCGAGAAAGGGCGTGACGGGATCGCCCTTTTCCAGACGCCGGTCAAGGATGGTCAGGGGATCGCAGCGGATGATCCGCCCGTCTTCGTTGGCATATCGGTCGCAAGCGCCGACCTTGCCCTCGGCGATGTAGCACATCACCGGACAGGCGTCGCAGCGGATCTTGGCCGGGGCGCTCATGATGCGGCCTTGATCGCGGCCAGAACCCTGTGGGGCAGGGCGGGCAGCTTTGTCACCCTTGCGCCGGAGGCATCGCGGATGGCGTTCAGGATCGCGGGGGCCGTGGGGATCAGAACGTGTTCGCCCAGCCCCCTTGCGCCCATCGGCCCGGCGGCGTCGGGTTTTTCCAGCAGGATCGAGACGACCTCTGGCATGTCACCAATGGTTGGGATCAGGTAATCGTGCAGGTTCTGCGTGCGGCCGGGGATGAACTCTTCCATCAGGGCGAGGCCCAGACCCTGCGCGATGCCGCCTTCGATCTGGCCCTCGGCCAGCACCGGGTTGATCACCCGGCCCAGATCATGCGCCGCCGTGATCCGTGTCACGCGCGTGGTGCCGAGGCGCAGGTCGACCTCCACTTCGGCCAGTTGCGCGCCATAGCCATAGAGCGCGTAGGGCGTGCCCTGACCGTCTGCATCAAGCGCCGTGGTTGGCGGGTCATAGGTTTCCTCGGCGGCGAGGACATAGCCATTGGCGTCCGGGGTCATCTCTGACAGGTGCAGGTCGCGCGTGACCTGCCCGTCAAAGACCCGCAGCACGTCACCCTCCAGCGTCAGGTCCCGAGCCTCGGCGAGGTTGGTCTGCCGCAGGATCAGCGCCCGCAGCGCAGCCCCCGCCCGCGCCGCGGCATTGCCGGTGATAAAAGTCTGCCGCGAGGCGGACGTCTTGCCGCAATCGGGCGTGACGGCCGTGTCCGGCCCAACCAGCGAGATCCTGCGAATGTCGATGCCCAGCGCATCCGCGGCGATCTGCGTGATGACCGTGTTCGAGCCTTGGCCGATATCGGTGGCCCCTTGGTGCAGGCACAGCCGCCCGTCAGGGGCAAAGCCCATGCGGATGGTCGAGGGGTTCGGCAGCGCGGTGTTGCCGCAGCCATACCAGCAAGAGGCAAGGCCTATGCCCCGCTTGACGCTTTGGTGCGCTGCGTTGAACGCCTTTGCGGCTTGCTGCGCCTGCGCCCATGGCTCTGCCAGAGCGTCGAGGCAGAGCGCAATGCCGACCTGATCAAGCTTCTGACCGCAGGGCGTCACGTCGCCGTCAACAAGAGCGTTGAGGCGGCGAAAGGCGAGCCGGTCGAGACCCGCGGCCTCGGCGAGGTCATCATACAGCACTTCTTGCATGATCGCGGCCTGCGGCACACCAAAGCCCCGGAACGCGCCCGATACTGGTCCGTTGGTGTGTACGGCGCGGCTGGTCGCGATGTAATCCGGCGTGCGGTAGGGGCCGGAGGCATGCACCGGAACCCGCGTGGCCACCGTGGGTCCCCAACTGGCATAGGCTCCGGTGTTGAAATCGCCGTGGAACTGCATGCCGCTGATCCGGCCTTCGGTGTCGCAGCCAATGGTGGCTTTCATCGTGGCGGGGTGGCGTTTGGTGCTGGCCATCATCGATTCCGCGCGGGAAAAGACCATCCGGCAGGGCCGCCCGGTCTTCAGCACGGCCAAGCCGAGCAGCGGTTGAACTGACAGATCCAGCTTTGCGCCAAATCCGCCCCCGGCGGCGGCGGGGATGATCCGCACGCGGTTCAGCGGCAGGCCCAGCACTTTGGCGGTGTCTTCCTGGTCCATCACGGGGGCCTGCGTGCAGACCTGAATGGTCAACACATCGCCGTCCATCCACGCGGCGCCGGCCTCCGGTTCGATATAGGCGTGTTCGACGTAGGATGTCTCAATCGTTGCGGTGGCTGTATGCGCGGCCCGGGCCAGCGCGGTTTGCGCGTCGCCGCAGCGCACATGGCCGCGGATCAGCGTGTTCTCCGCCCGGTGGTCATGCAGTTGCGGCGCGTCGGCGGCCGCGCCCTGTGCCTCAGTCAGGCTGTGCGCCCGGGGGTGCCAAGTGACCGGAAAGCCGGTTAGGTCCAGCGCTTCGACCGTCTCGCTGTCGCCGACGACCAGTGCGACGGGCTCGCCCAGAAACCGCACATGGGTTTCGGCAAGGGCCGGTTGGTCGGCCAGCGGCGGGATGACGCCAAAGCGATTCTCGCCGGGGATGTCGCTTGCAGTCAGGACCCTGTCGACACCGGGGTGCGCTGCGGCCCATTCGGCGATGTCGCCCAGCGTGAACCCGGCATGAAAGTGCGGCGCACGGACGGCCCGCACCAAAAGCGCATTGCCGGGGGCATAATCCGCGCCAAAGATCTCGGAGCCGTCGACCTTGGCCTGCCCGTCCAGCCTCCGGATGCCTTTCCCGACGGAGGCCCCGGCGGGGGCGACAACGGGGGCCGGGGCGGGGGCCGTGGCAGCCATGATTGCACTGATGATCTTGCGATAGCCGGTGCAGCGGCACAAGACGCCGCCAAGCGCCTGTTCCACCTGCGTTTTGTCAGGTGTGGGGGTGGCGCGCAGAAGCTCCAGTGCGGCCATCATGACGCCGGGCGTGCAGATCCCGCATTGCGCCGCCCCATGGTCGAGGAAGGCGGCCTTGAGGCGGTCGGCCAAGGGCTCCGCGGCGGTGGTTTCCAAGGTCTCGATCTGGCGCCCGGAGGCCTGCGCCAGCGGGGTCAGACAGGCGCAATGTTGCGCGCCGTCGATCAGCACCGTGCAAGCCCCACAATCGCCCGCGTCGCAGCCGACCTTGACGCTGGTCAGGCCCAGATCCTCGCGCAGCACTTCGGAGAGGCGGCGGCCGGGGGCTGCCGTGATCTCGCGCGCCGTGCCATCGATGAGGAGCGTGAAGCCCGGTGACTGGATGTTCATGCGGCCCTCCGTTGGCTGCCAAGGCTTGAGAGCGCGCGCCGCAGCAACTCTGCCGCAGCGGTGGCGCGGTACGCGGCGTCGGCGCGCACGTCGGCGATGGGCGACAGCGCCTCCGCGACGGCGGCGTCCGTGATGGCCGTGTCTATGTCGTGATCGTTGAGGGGATTGCCCGTCAGCTCTGTCTCGATCGCGGTCAGGCGGGTGGCGACCGGACTGCAGGCGCCCACCGCCAGCGCGATGTCGGTGATGCGGTTCTCGGTCGTGTGGCACCGCACGGCGCACATGGCGATGGAGATCACCAGGTAGCTGCGCGCGCCCAGTTTCAGAAAGGCGCTGTCGCCCAGTGCGGCCTTTGCGGGGACATGCAGCGCGACCATCATTTCGTCGGGTCGTTTTTGCGTCTGTCGCACGCCGGTCAGAAAGTCACAAAGCGCCATGCGGCGGTGCCCCTTGGCCGAGGCCAGCTCAACCTCTGCGTCCAGCGCCAGCAGTGGCGGCACGCCGTCGGCGGCGGGGGAGGCATTGCACAGGTTGCCTGCCAGCGTGCCACGGTTTTGCACCTGAAGCGCGCCGACCTCACGTGCCGCCGCTTGCAGCGCTGCAAAGGCAGGCGGCAGATTGGCGTGCAGCACATCTGTCCATGTCGTGGTCGCGCCCAGCCGCCAGCCCTCCGCGGTCCGGGTGATGCCGCGCAGCGCGTCGATGGCGGTGATGTCAAGGATGGGGCCGGGCAGTGTCTTGGCTTCGGTGGCGGGAAACAGGTCCGTACAGCCCGCAGCGATGCGCCATGGGCTTTCGGCCAGCGCCTCCAGCGCGGTGGTCAGATCCTTGGGGCGCAGGTAGCTCATGAGGGGGTCCTGTGTGAAAGGGGCCGGGCGCGCAGAACGCGGCTACTGTCGCGGCGCATTTTGCGACTGGTATGGGGGTGCGTTTGCTTGCCGCGAAGGGTGCGCAGCCCGGGCCGGACTGTCAAGCAGGCCTCGGGTGTCGCCCGAGGTCGGGCGCCAAACACTGCCCGAGGTCGGGCGCCAAACACTGCCCGAGGTCGGGCGCTGAACACTGCCCGAGGCTGGGCGCTGAACACTGCCCGAGGTCGGGCAACATAGCCCCGCCAAAGCCGGATACCTTGCGGCAGATGACCTGCCCGGTCCGTGGCGCGTGACACTCAGACGCCTACGTATTTTGTCAGCAGGCTGCGGTCCTCGCGCAGGACCTGCGTCGGCACCACCTCGCGGCCCTGTCCATTCTCGATAAAGGCCACACGGTCGGCGAATTCCAGCAGCGCGTCGATGCGCTGTTCCACGAGAATGATCGCCACGCCGCGGTCGCGCATCACGATCACCGTGTCGCGGATCAGCTGGATCATCGACGGCTGAAGCCCCTCCGTGGGTTCATCCAGCAACAGCACCGATGGCTCAAGGCACAGCGCGCGCGCAGTGGCCAGCATCTGCTGCTCGCCGCCAGACAGGGTTTCTGCGCGCTGGTCGAGGCGCTCTTGCAGGCGTGGGAACATCGCCAGCACTTCGGCGCGGGTCTCGGCACCGCGGCCACGCGCCATCAGGCCGATCTCGATGTTCTGCGCCACGGTCAGCTCGCCAAACAGCCGCCGTCCCTGCGGGATATAGCCGATGCCGCGCCGGGGCACTTCGTGGGCGGGCAGGCGGCTGATCTCTTCGCCAGCCAGCGTGATGCGTCCGGCGCTCAGCGGCAACAGCCCCATGATGGCCTTCAGCGTCGTCGTCTTGCCCGCACCGTTGCGGCCCACGAGGCAGAGGATCTCGCCCGCTGCGACGTTCAGGTCGAGCCCGTGCAGCACCGGGACTGCGCCGTAGCCCGTGCTGATCCCTTCGGCCGTCAGCATCATGCGCCCCCCAGATAGGCGTCTTGGACGGCTTTGTTGGCGTGGATCTGGGCGGGGGTGCCACGGGCGAGGACGCGCCCGGTCTCAAGCACCGTGATCTCATCCGCAAGGGCCATGACGACGGACATGTTATGTTCGATGATGAGGATGGTGGTGTCGGAAGACAGCCGCCTGATCAGGGTCTTGAACCCTTCGATCTCGCTTTCGGCGAGACCCTGCGTCGGCTCGTCGAGGATCAGAAGCCGCGGCGATTGCGCGACGCCCATGGCGATCTCCAGCAGGCGCTGGTGGCCATAAGACAGATCCCCCGCGACCTGTTGCGCGCGGTCTGCCAGCCCGACAACCTCCAGCGCCGCATGCACCTCCTGTGCGACGCGGGAGCGCAATGCGAGGGCCACATTGTCGAACAGGGTCAACCGGTTGTAGATCGCCGTGATCTGAAAGGTATAGGCCATGCCGCGCTGCATCCGGTGATGCGCGGGCAGAGCGGTGACATTTTCGCCCTCGAACCAGACCTCGCCGCGGGTTGCGCCAATGCGCCCGGAGACCATGCCGACAAAGGTGCTTTTGCCAGCGCCGTTCGGGCCGATCAGCGCGTGGATCCGGCCTTTTTTTAAAGTGAAATCCACATCCGCCACGGCGGTGAGCCCGGCGAACTCGCGGGTCAGGCCGCGTGTCTCGAGCACTACGGCAGCCACGGCAGCACCCGTTTGCGCAGTTCACCCATGAAGCCCGCGCGCGCAAACAGCGTCAGCAGGACCAGCGCCGCCCCGGCGACCAGCATATAGGCATTGGTCACGCCGCTGGACCAGTCGATCAGGTAAAACATGAAGAGCGTGCCGACCAGCGGCCCCAGCGTGGTGCCCGCGCCGCCCAAAAGCACCCAGAGCAGCGGCAGAATGGAGTATTGCACCGACATGAATGTCGCACCCACATAGCCGAACAGCACCCCGTAGGCGGCCCCGGCGGCCCCGGCCACAGTGCCCGAAAGCACCGCGGCGATCAGCTTGTGCCGGTGCACGTCGTAGCCCAGCATGCGGGTGCGTTCCTCGTTTTCGCGGATCGCCACGAGGACATGCCCAAAGGTGCCATGAACCATCCGCGCCGTCCCCAGCAACACGACCGAGAAGAGCACCAGCGCAGCAATGTAGCGCGTGACCGGATCGCTCAGGTCAAATCCAAGGATCTGGCGACGGGCCTGCGCGATCACAAAGCCTTCGTCGCCGCGGGTCCATGTGCCAAAGTAAAGCGACAGCAGATAGCCCGCCTGCGCGAACATCAGCGTCACGATCATGAAGGCCACACCGATGGTGCGCAGCGCCAGAAGCGCGATGAGCAAGGACACCAGCGCCGCGACAATCACGCCCAGCACAAAGGCCGGCAGTGCGGGCAGGCCGCCGTGTTGCATCGCCAGCCCCATGCCGTACATGCCCGCGCCGAAAAACAGCGCGTGGCCGAGGCTGAGCAGGCCGGTGTAGCCAAACAGGATATTGTACCCCATGGCAAAAGTGGCCAGCACCATGATCCGCGCAAGGTTGCCCTGATGGTAGGCAGGCAGCACGAAACACAGCACAAGCAGCAGTGCCACAACGCCAAGGTGCAGCGTCAGGGACCGTGTCCAATCGCTTTTGGGGGCGCTCATGCGGGTTTCTTTCCGTAAAGGCCCTGCGGGCGGTAGACCAGAACCATGGCCACCAGCACCGTGGCGATGACCTTGGCCAGTGTCGGGCTGAAGACAACCGATATGATCCCGTCGGACATGCCGATCAGCAGGGCGGCAATGATCGTTCCGCGGATAGACCCAAGCCCCCCGATGATCACCACGATAAAGCTCAGCAGCAGCGGATCGCCTCCCATAAGGTAGTGCGCCTGCTGGATCGGTACGACCAGCACCGCGGCCAGCGCCGCCAGTCCCGCGCCGACCCCGAAGACGATGGAATAGACCCGGTCCACCGGGATGCCAAAGGCCTGCGCCGTCTCGCGGTCGAGCTGCGTGGCCTGCATGATCAACCCAAGCCGCGAGCGCGACAGGAACAGCCAGAACCCCATCAAGAGCGCCGCCGCAGCGCCGATCACGAACAGCTTGTAGCTGGTGATGCTCAGACCCCAAGGGTAGTAGAATTCGAGCCCGTTCTCGGTGAATTCGAACCATGGCAGGGCGATGCGATGGCTGAAGGGCGGCTCGACCGGGCGCGCCTCTGGTCCATAGGTCATCAGCGCGACCTGCTGGATGATATACAGCAGCCCGATGGTCGCCACGATGGTGGCTTCGGGATCGTAATCCAGCCGTTTCAGCACCAGCCGGTCCGCGATCACCGCAAGCAGACCCGCAAACAGCGGCGCCACGATCAGTGCCCCGACAAAGCCAACCGCCGGGTGGCCGCCCAGCGTGGTCGCCACGAACCATGCGACCACTGCGCCGATCATGTAGAATTCGCCATGCGCCACGTTCACGACGCGCATGACGCCAAACACAAGCGACAGGCCAAGCGCCGTCAGCGCAAGGACAGCCGCGCCGACCGCGCCTTCAAACGTGGCCAAGAGAAGGTGGGGACCGAGTTCCATGGAATTGGGGGCCGGGTCTGCGCCCGGCCCGCGTGTCTCAGAGCGGCTGCGTCGTGTAGTCGACTTCGTCCGGGTAGAGGGTGTCCTCTATGCTGGTGGCATGCACGCGCACCAGTTTGCCCTCCTGGACCTGGCTGATGTATTGCTTGCCAAAGACCTGGTGGGTCTTGCCGTTGAACACCTTCGGCCCCTGCGGATGGGCCGCGCTTTCGTCCATGGTGGTCATGGCTTCGACCGCTTCGATCAGCGCAGGCCGGTCAGCGGGTCCCTGGTAATCGGCGGCCTCCATACCGGCCTTGATGATGTGCAGGGTCTCCCAGCAGCCAAACATATGCGCATAGGTGGACACATCCGCCGGATCGCTGACAGAAGCGCCATTCTCGTTCACACCGACGGCGGCGCGGAACGCCTTGTCGTAGTCGGTCTGGTCGGCCTGCGCGTAGCGCGGGTTGCCCTCCCAGAAATAGGTGCCTTCGAGGAAGTCCAACCCGGGCGAGGCCATGTCCACCGCTTCGAGACTGTCGATAAAGCCGAAGATCTCCGGCTTGGACGGGCCAAAGAACTCGCCCATTTCCTTTACAAAGGTCAGCACCGCGGGGCCCACCATCACGTGGTAGATCACTTCGGTCTGGCGCGGGATCTTGGGGAAATACTTGGTGAACGAGGTCTCGGTGGGCGGGATCGGGATCTGGGCCAGCACTTCGCCGCCCTGTGCCTCGATCGCGGCTGTGAAAAAGTCGCGGTGGTCGTGGCCAAAGGCAAAGTCGGGGAAGATCATCGTGACCTTCTTGCCAAGGGTGTCGCCGACAAAGGGCGCCATGGCCTGCACCTGACTTTTCACATCCGTGATGCCGGGTTGCAAGGTGTAGCGGTTGAGCATGCCCGAGGCCACGTGGTGTCCTTCGGAGACCACGAAATAAGGCATCTTCAGCTCGCCCGCCGCAGGGGCAGAACCGATCACCACATGGCTGAACAGCGTGCCAAAGGCCACGTCGGTGTTGTGCTGGGTGGCGAACTTGCCGACCACTTCGGCGCCACGGCGCGGGTCGGTGCCATCGTCTTCGGCCACAAGCTCGACCGGGCGGCCATTGATGCCGCCCTCGGCGTTGATCTTGGCGACAGCGGCTTCGGTGGTGCGACCGTACCAGCGGCCATAGGCGGCACCGATGCCGGTGGAATGCTGCTGAAAGCCGATTCGGATCGGCTCGGAGGATTGCGCCTGTGCAAAGCGTGAGGCCAGAGGCGTGGCGGCCAGAAGCCCGCCCGCGGCGGCCCCTTGCAAAAGCGTGCGGCGGTTTGTGATCGGTCCGAGTGTCATCTTTGTTTCCCTGTTCCATGGGGCGCTCTTTTCGGCACCATCCCCTGCAAGGTGTCTCGACTTGGCGAGTCGTGTCCAGAAGTTTGTAACACCCGCACAGGTTTGACGGCGGATCACCCCGCTCTTGGTGCCGCCAGAAGCCAGAGCCCGAGTAAAGTATAGGCGATCATGAACACCGACAGCGGGGCGGTCAGCCAGGCGGCGCGGCGCGCGTCGGAATGCAGTGCCAGCGCGATGCGGTGGCTGAGCACCACGGACCAGACATGGCCCAGCACGACCACCCCCGCCTGCGTCAGCCAGATCACCCGTACGCTGTCGATGCGGTTGAAAAAGCCGGTGGTCACATAGAACGGCTGGATGCCCAGCAGGTCGGTGCCATTGGCAAAGGGATCGCTGAGCGCGGCCCAGCTGTACTGGATCGTCACAAGGAACGAGGTCAGGTAGTGCGCGACATGATAGGCAAAGGCGATGGGCAGCAGACTGAGCGCCAGCCAGTTTATCGCAAGGCGCAGATCAACCCCGCCGGTCAACCGGGCCCCCATCCAGACGGTGACGGCAAAGATCCCCCAAAGTCCGAGGATCATGCCCACGAGCCCGGTCAGGTTTGGCACCATCACCGCCGAGCGGCCGGGAAACTCCAACGGGTTCACCCCGATCTGCCCGAGCCACCAGAATGTTTCGTTCAATCCGTCAAAGCTGCCCACGCCCAGCAGCGTCAGGGCAAAGATCCCCTCGGCCCGCCCGGGGCCCTGCATCACGTGCCAGCCCGGCACGCCAACCCTGCCATGCGTGTCGCCTGCGCGGTCCCAGCGCAGGGCCACAAGACGCGCGTAGGCGGCCATGGTGGCGTGGCACAGCTCGACCCGGTGCAGCCAGTCGCGGCCAAAAAGCCAGATCCCGGCAAGATTGACCGCCCAATAAAGACCGGCCAACCGAGCGAGGCGGCGGGGATCGTTGGGGGCGATGTCGATCAACAGAAAGACGGAAAACCCCAGCAGCAGCGTGGTTGCGGGCCAGTGCCCAAGCCAGCTTGGCAAGCGCAGGGGCGGGGCCTTTGGCCCGATCAACCGGATCAGCCGGATCAGCCCGGTCCATGGGTTGAGCCACTGCCAGAAGTTGCCCAGAATGCCCGACAGGCTCACCGCGCCGATCCAGCCCAGCGTCCACATGGTCAGTGGCAACAGGTTGGACAGAGGATCGCGCGGGCCATTCAGCCCCACATAGATGGCAAAGACCATCACCGCAAATGACAGCAGGCTGAGGACGCAGGCCAGCGCCGAGAGAAGGCTGCCGGCCATTGGGGCGGGCGATCCGGGGGCCGCGGGCGCGTCTGCCAAAGCCGCCCCGGCAAGCGGTTGTCGCGCCGCGGGGCCGCGCAGTCGGCGCAGGGGCCGCGCCGTGAAAATCGTCGTCACGACGCGCGGCGGCAAGACAAAGAGGGCCAGCACCGTCAGCACCACCGCTGCGACGCCCGCACTTGTATAGGCCGCCGTCGGAAGCAGCAGCACAAAGCTCTGATCGGAGGCATGTGCGTTTGCAGCCCCGGCACACAGGAGCCCAAGCTTGACCGCCACCAGAAGTTCCCGCACCCTCATGGCATCTGTTTAACAAACGAGGATCGCTTTGAAAGCCGCGATTGGTCTTGTCTTTGCCGTGGGGCTGGCCGTCGGAGGCTGGGCGCTGTTCTCGCAAGCCCCCGCCAACCAGCACCTGCTGGTGACCGAGGCGCTGGCGCGCCCGCTGCCGGATGGCACTGCCGCGGCGTTTCTGGCGATCGAGAACCGCGGCGCGCCGGACCGTCTGGTCTCTGTCTCGGCCTCAGGGGCGGGGGCGGGGATGGTGGCGACGCTGTATTCGCCGCAGGATCCTGATGGACCGCCGGTGCCGGTGGGCACCTCGGCGCTGGCGCTGGACGGGGCGCATATCCGGCTGACCCCGGACGGGCGGGCGGGAGGCGGTCCTGCAGGCGACGGCGCGCTTGTGGACGGGGCCTTGGTGCCGCTGACGCTGACCTTTGCCGAAGCAGGCGAGGTGGCGCTGCGTGTGCGCCTCTCTGATCCGGCAAAAACCGGCGCCGCGTCAGAGGTCGGGCTCTTTGGCCTTGGCGACATCTGTATCGTCGGTGCGGATGAACCTGCGCCCGCCGTGTCCCTCGTGGTGTCTGAAACACCGCAGGGCTGGACCGTTGACGTTGTGGCAAGTGAGTTTGCCTTCTCCGAAGAGTATCTTGGCCTCTTTCACGTGCCGGGCATGGGTCACGGGCATCTCTACGTCGGCGGGATGAAGCTGGGGCGGCTGTTCTCGACGCAGGCGCAGATCGGCGCATTGCCCCCCGGACGGCACGAGGTGCGTGTGACGCTGAACACCAATGACCACCGTGCCTACGTCGTGGATGGCACACCGGTGACTGCAACTGCGTGGATCGAGGTTGACGCGCCGCGCGGTTGACGGCCTTCTGGCGGCAACAGGGCGGAGCCAGGCATGACGGACACAAAAATCATCGGCGTGGATGTGGGGGGCACCTTCACCGATCTCATCCTGCTGAGCGGTGGCGGGCTGAAGATCGCAAAGACGCCCACGACGCCGCAAAATCAGGCTTTCGGTGTGCTGAACGCCATCGACAGCGCAGAGGTCGCTCTGGGCGAGATCGACCTGATCGTGCATGGCACGACGACCACCACGAATGCCGTGCTGGAGCGCAAGCTGTCGCGCACCGGGCTGATCACGACGGCGGGGTTTCGCGACGTGCTGGAACTGGGCCGCCGCACGCGCCCGCAACCCTATGGAATGACCGGCCAATTCGTTCCGGTGATCCCGCGGGACCTGCGTCTGGAGGTGGCGGAGCGCATGGATGCCTCCGGCGCAGTGGTCACGCCGCTGGACGAGGATGGCTTGCGCGCAGCGGTGACCACCTTGATCGAGGCAGGCTGCGAGGCGCTGGTGATCCACTTTCTGCACGCCTATGCCAACCCCGATCACGAAGCGCGCGCGGCGCGGATCGCCGCAGAGCTCTGGCCCAACGGCTACATCACCACCGGCCATGGACTGCTGTCGGAAACGCGCGAGTTCGAGCGCGGCGTGACCGCGGCGGTGAATGCCTCGGTGCAGCCCCTGCTGGAACGCTACGTCGCCGCCCTGCGCGCCGCCCTCGCAGAACGCGGCTATGGCGGGGACATGCTGGTGATGAACGGCAACGGCGGCATGGTGTCGTCGCGGCTTGTGGCGCGCGAAGCGGCCAAGACGGTGATGTCTGGTCCCGCGTCGGGGGTGATGGCCGCGGCCTATACCGGGCGACGCGCTGGCGAAGAGAACCTCTTGACCTATGACATGGGCGGCACCTCGACCGATGTGGCGCTGATCCGCGGCGGTCATCCGCCTGTCTCCAACGAGATCGAGGTCGAATACGCCCTGCCGATCCACGTGCCCATGGTCGATGTGCGCACCGTGGGTGCGGGGGGCGGTTCCATCGCCAAGGTCAACGCCGCCGGATTGCTGGAGGTCGGCCCCGAAAGCGCCGGCGCGGATCCCGGGCCGATCTGTTACGGGCGCGGCGGGCGGGTGCCGACGATCTCGGATGCCAATCTGCTGCTGGGACGCCTGAACCCCGACAAGCTTGCCGTGGCGGGGGGCGTCAGCCTGAACGATGTGCGCGAAATCTTTGCCGAGACGCTCGGCGCGCCGCTCGGGCTCAGCCCCGAAGAGGCCGCCGACGCGGTGATCCGGGTGGCCAATGCCAAGATGTCGGGCGCCATTCGCATGGTCTCGCTCTCGCTTGGGGCGGATCCGCGGGATTTCGCGCTCTTTGCCTTTGGCGGGGCCGGGCCGTTGCACGCCGCGGCGCTGGCGCGCGAGCTTGGGGTGCCTCGGGTCCTTGTGCCCGCGCGGCCGGGTCTGACCAACGCGCTGGGCTGTATCGTCGCCGACCTGCGGCACGACTATGTGCGCACCATCAACCAACCGCTTGATACGGTGGATAAAAGCGCGCTTCATGCCCTCTTTGCAGAGCTGGTCACCACCGGCGAAGCGGCCCTCGCACGGGAGACAGTGCCGCTGCGTGCGATTTCGCAGCAATTCTCGGTCGAGATGCAATTCATCGGCCAGAGCCACACGGTGCGCGTCCCGCTGGCAGATGGCATGCCCAGCCGCGATGAGCTGCTGGCGCGGTTCACTCAGGTCTACTGGGACCGCTTCAAGGTCGATCTGGCCGAGATCCGGGCGCGTATCGTGAACGTGAACGTGTCGGTCATCGGCACCAGAGAGCCCATCGACCTGACCCAATTGATCGATCCTGCCGGGCGCGCACCAAAGGCCGCGCCCAGCGGCGCCCGCGCGGTGTGCTTTGACGGCAGGCTGCACGACACCCCCGTCTATTGGCGTGATCACTTGCCCGAAGACGTGACCCTGTCCGGGCCGGTGCTGATCGAACAACTCGACACCACGGTGCTGGTGCCCCCGGGCGACCTCTTCACCGGCGGGTGTGACGGCAATCTGACGATCCATATCGGAGGTGCGGCATGAGCCTTGATCCCATCACCCTGTCCGTCATTCAGGCCGGTCTGCAGCAGGTCTGCGACGAGATGGACCTGACCTTTTCGCGCGCCGCCTTTTCGCCGGTCATCGCGGAGGCCAATGACCGGTCCGACGGGATCTATGCCGCCGAGGACGGTGCCCTTATCGCGCAAGGCGCGGGCGGGTTGCCGGTGTTCGTCGGCACCATGCAATATTCCACGCGCACGCTGATCGAACGGATCGCCAGCGGTGTGACCCCAGCACCCAAGCCCGGCGACACCTATATCGTGAACGATCCCTACCTTGGCGGCACGCATCTGATGGACGTGCGCTTTGCGCGGCCGTTCTATCGTGGCGGCGAGATCTTTTGCTGGCTGTCGAACACCGGGCACTGGCCGGACACCGGCGGCGCGGTGCCCGGTGGCTTTTCCGCCTCCGCCACGGCGGTGGAACAGGAGGGGCTGCGCCTGCCGCCGGTGCGCCTGTTCAAGCAGGGCGTGCTCGACGAAGAGATCTACGCCATCATCTGCTCCAACATCCGCGTCGCCGACCAGCGGATCGGGGATGTCAAGGCGCAGGCCGCAGCCCTTTCGGTGGGCGAAGAGCGACTGAACGCGCTGCTGGACCGCTACGGCGACGATGTGGTGCGCGCCGCCATCGCAGAGTTGCGCCGCCGTGCCGAGGCACAAATGCGCACCCTGATCGACGAGATCCCCGACGGCACCTATTCCTCCACCGCCTGGGTGGACAGCGACGGAGTCGTCAACACGCCGCTTGCGATCCGCCTCAGGATCACCAAGCGGCCCGGGCATCTCGTGTTCGATTTTTCCGACAGCAGCGCGCCCTGTCAGGGACCGATGAACTCGGTTCTGGCGACGACGCTCTCGTCGGTCTACCTCGCGATGCGGCATATCTTTCCCGAAGTGCCGATCAGCGCGGGCGCCTTTGCCCCGCTGGAGGTGATCCGCCCCGAGGGCACCTTTCTCGACGCGCAATACCCGCGGCCGGTGTCGGGCTGCGCCGCAGAGGTCAGCCAACGCATCGCCGAGGCGGTTTTTGCCGCGCTCGTGGTACCGCTGCCGGACCGGGTGACGGCTTCACCGGCGGGGACCTCCGGCAACTTTGCGCTTGGGGGGCACGATCCGGCGACGGGACGGGATTTCGTGATGTACCAGCTTTCGGGCGGGGGGTACGGCGGCAATGCGACCCACGACGGGCTGTCGAACGGCTGTTCGACCATTGGCATTTCCAAGGCGCCGCCGGTCGAGATCATGGAGCAGAATTTTCCCGTGCTCTACCATCGCTACGCCCTGCGCGAGGGCTCTGGCGGTGCGGGGCAGCACCGCGGCGGGCTCGGGCTGGACTACGAGGTCGAGTTGCGGCGGGGCGCGGCGCGGGCGAGTTTCGTGATGGACCACGGGCGCTTTGGCCCGCAGGGCGCGCTGGGCGGCAGCGACGGGGCGCGCAACGTGGTGGAGGTCGTGCGGGACGGCAAGGTGCACATCCCCGAGCACCTTTCCAAGGAACAGGACATCCCCCTGACGGCGGGTGACAGGGTGCGGGTGCGCACCCCCGGCGGGGGCGGCTATGGCCCGCCAGACGCGCGCGATCCGGATCTGACCGCAGAGGACCAGCGGCTGGGGCGGACCTGAGCGGCCCGCGTTTCCGGCTGGGTGCCAGAGAGGATCAACCGGTGAGGGTCATCCGGGGGCCCGTCATGGTGTTCTGGCGTGGGCGCGCCGCTTTGGGCAAGGCTGCGCATCTGCTCATATTTCGCCTGTGATATGCGCATAAGATGTGCGCTTGTGATGCACGCAGGTGCCGTGGTTCACTGTCCCGCAGCACAGGGCAACAGAAGACCACGGGGAGAGCAGCATGAACCTTGCACGTTTGGCAACAGAGGCCGCGGACCGCGGGCAACCGGTCCGCGCCGGACTGATCGGCGCGGGCAAGTTCGGCTCCATGTTCCTCAGTCAGGTGCCGAGCATCGCGGGGCTGGAGGTGACGGCGATTGCCGATCTTGACCCCGACCGCGCCCGCGC
>JBELMB010000311.1:0-3177 GCA_042088665.1 Sagittula sp. | reverse complement strand
GATCTATAGCGCCAGCCAGCTGTGACGAGGTGTCGTCCTGGTCTCCGACTGTGCCATACACGCCGCCGCTTTGCGCGGCGAACTCTGCGAGCGCCGGGCGCGAAATCACATCATCAGGGTCCAGGGTCGCCGCGAGCATCGCCATAACCCCGCCGGCGGATTCTCCGCTCACAAAAATCGCACCCGGGCGTATGCCGCGCGGATTTGCACCCTCCCCTTCAGCGCGCAGGAAGCGCACCGCGGCGAACATATCCTGTGTTGCCTTCAACCCGGCAATGGCAAGCTCGTCGGCATCAAAGGGCTGACGCCCCAGAACGCGATAATCCATCGTCGCTGCAACATAGCCGCGGCGGGCAAAATCCTGCGCGATCGGCTCCACGCTTTCCCGGTCCTGCTCGATAAAGCCGCCACCGGAAGCCACAATCATGACCGGTCGGTCTGTTACTGTGTCGCATTGGGGCGTGTAAATCGTTAGCCGTAGCGTCTGCCCATCTACGGTGGCGAAGGCCACATCATGCGCAACATTCAGCGCTGTGAAAACAGGGTCGCGATAACGAACCGGATCGCCATCTTCAACAACATTCGTGACTGTGACCGTAATCTGTAGTGACGCGCTGAGGCCACCTGGGTCGCGGGCCCTAAGCGCAGCCTCATATACGTTATCGCCGTTACGGTCGCCCGGTGCTTCAAAGTCAGGCGCAGTCGCAAAACTCAGACTTCCTGTCATGGTATCAAAATTAAAGGCTTCGGCATCGTCGCCGAGAAACGAAAAAACGAGGGTGTCGCCGTCCGGATCGCTGGCCTCAATCGAGGCAATGGCACCATTTGTGTTTTCCTCGACAGTGACTTGGATTGGCGGTGTCACAAAGGCGGGAGCCCGATTTTGCGGGGTCTCCGGGGGGGGCTCAATGCCGCCTCCTCCGGAACATGCCGCAAGACCAAAAGCAAACAAGCAAACGCTGAGATGCTTGGTTTTCATGAATTTGAGCTTTCGGACTGGATTTAGATAAAATTCATTGGAAGAGGGTCGAAATTCGACAATCCTGGCAGAGCTGCGGAAAGCTCGATTTCGTTTAAGCCAAACCACCGGCCAAGCTGTGCCGCGTAAGTATCGACCGCAATGGAGGGGATTAATCGCCCACCCCCGCTGTCTGCGTCGTGACCTAGCGTGGGGGTCGGAAGCGAGCCGTAAATCTCGCCGCCCTTTACGGCCCCACCGAGCACGATCTGGTGGCCACCCCAGCCATGGTCAGTGCCATCACCGTTTACCGCCAGGGTTCGGCCAAAGTCCGACGCCGTGAACAAGGTCACATCACGGCCCAGCCCAAGGGCGTCCATGGAGGCCTGGAAAGCGGCGAACGCCCCATCGATCTGAGACAATAATCTGGGCAGGTTTCGCGCCTGCGCTGAATGGGTATCAAACCCGCCGAGCCCGACAAAAAAGATCTGTCGAGAGGCAAACAAGCGGTCACGCACGCTTATGGTTTCTGCCACGGTCTTAAGCTGTGCGCCGAGCGGCGTTGGCGGGAAGCTCGTAGAAAGCGCCATTCCCTGCTGCCGGGCCTCGCTATAGGCCTCGTTTGTTTCGATACCGCCCGAAAATGCAGCGGCCATGTCACGCTCAAGCAGGTGACCGCCGCGATAGCTGCTGGCCGTCAACTGATCACGCACCGCCTGAAGAAGCTCTGCGCGCTCGCCCGCCATACCGTTGTAAAAATCTTCCAAAAAATCCACGCGCGCGGCTTCGGCAACGCTGACCCGGTATGGGACGGCAGACCGTCCGGTCAGGAACGGGCCAACATCCTCAGTGGTGATCGTGGTGAATTGCGGCAGAGACGCATTGGCCCCTGACGCTAGAAGCGCATCTGCGAACAGACCGCCCCAACCAAACTGGGCCCCTTCGGGCTGATTGGCCTGCCACACCGCCTGCTGGTCATTATGGGAGAAGAGCCGCGGGGGCAGGCGCGCAGACCCACTTTCAAAGCTTGCGCGCGTGACCGGTTCCACCAGCGGTCCGACATTGCCCACGATGGCTGCCTGGCCCCGGGCAAACAGCTGCTCCAGCTGGGGCATTTCCGGGGGTAGCGCGACCTGGCGCCCCCCAAGCACCGTACTGGTCGCGGGCGAAATGGGCAGAAGACTATTGCGTTGGCGTGCCGTGCCCTGCTGGGCCAGCAGCGACGACCTCAACTGGCTATATTGATCATAGGATGTGGGATCGTATGGCAATATCAGATCGTGGCAATCCAGTCCGCCAAACAGGAAGACGCAAACCAGCGCCTTGTAGCCGCTGCGATCTGCAGCATGGGCTGTAAAGGTTGTCGGCGCAGCCGTCAGCGCGGTTTGGGCGAGCGCACTGGCACCCAGGGCCTTGAGGAAGTCTCTACGGTTGCTTGCCATGGCTTCTTCCTAACGCTGTACGAGATAGTCAGGAGACGTCATGACCAGCATCACCGCGAGTGAGACGCGATCCTGCAGAGCCTGTTGATCGCCGGGCCCATCGATCGCCTCAGCCTCAATCGCCCGAATGATGGCTGACTTCGTGTCCGCCGACAGGGAGCCGTAGGCAAGCAAGGCATCGAGATGTTCGACCAGCGCTGATGCGTCGTTTGCAAGCGCGATCTCATCGGCATAGTCCGGGACAAAGGCCCGCTCCAACGCCGCTTGATTGACAGGCACGCCCATCTCCTCGAGCTCCATGGTCAGTTCGTCGAGGGGGATCATGGACTGGCCGCCAAAAGCCCAAAAGGTCATGAAGTTGATGTAGCCAGTGGTCGAGGTTGCATTCACGATCTGTAGCTCTGGGACCGTCAAGCCTGCCGCACCCGACTCTGTGCCTGGAGCCACGTAGCCCGGCCGGTAGAAGTTGAAGACCGACCGCGCGCGATAGGGATGCTGAGACAGCGCATCCGGCGACGATAAGTCGAACAATTCCAGTCCATACTCTGGCCGGGACGCATCGGCATCGAAGGCCCGCGCCCACTGTGTAAAGCGCAACAGCGGCTCGCGGACCTTGCCAAACCGAGTATCTGCAAGTGCGGCGTCATCTCGAACGTCAGGGTCAAAAAGAATGGCGGCTAGAGTGGCGGTGAGATCGCCCTTGCGCCCATCGCCCACCCGGACCTGATTGGGCAGGGTGTAAGTGCCCGCATCAAAGGCGTTTGCCACGCGCTGAAC
>JBELMB010000102.1:0-18236 GCA_042088665.1 Sagittula sp. | reverse complement strand
AAGGCGCCGATCGACAAGAAGACCATTCAAGCCGTGCAGACAGGGGCTTATGCGGCGGGGGCCATGGTGCGAGTGTCCGGGCCCAACGTGATCCTGTCGCCGCCCTTGGTGATCTCTGCGGCGCAGGTGGATCTGGTTTTGGCGGCCTTGGACGCGGGGTTTGCCGGGCTTTAGGGCGCGGCGGCGCTGGTGTTCTGTCGTTTCGCTGAAGGGGCGTTGCGGAGGAGGGGCGTTGCCCCTCTGCGCGCCGGGGCGCGCATTCACCCCAGAGTATTTTTGAAACAAAGAAACCCGGGTCCGGTTTTGGGCTGACCTGCGTCGGGCGCTGAGCCTGGCAGGCTGTGGCACGCGGTTTGTGGCGCGCTGATCAGGGCAAGTAGGTCTGGGAAAGTAGGTCTGGGCAAGTTGGTCTGGCAGGCGCGGGTTTCTTTTCCGCGTCGCATTGGGGCGCGGACCGGCTGGACCAATCCGCGCGTGGTCTTATTGCATGGCACCTTCTTGTTGCCAGGGCTTCACCAGGTTCCCGAAGCGTGTGAACTGGCTTTCGAAGGCCAGATCCACGGCGCCGATCGGACCGTGACGTTGCTTGCCGATGATGACTTCGGCCTTGCCATGCAACCGGCTCATGCGTTCCTGCCAGGCGACCATTTCGTCAAGTCGGTCTTCGGAGGGTTTTTCGCGTTCGACGTAATACTCCTCGCGGAAGACGAACATGACGACATCCGCGTCCTGTTCGATCGATCCGGATTCCCGAAGGTCCGAGAGCTGCGGGCGTTTGTCGTCACGGCTTTCGACCTGACGTGAGAGCTGGGACAGGGCCATGACCGGGATGTTCAGTTCCTTGGCGATGGCCTTGAGACCCATGGAGATTTCGCCGATTTCCTGAACGCGGTTGTCCGAGGTTCCGCGCAACAGTTGCAGGTAGTCGACGATCAGCAGGTCCAGCCCGTGCGATCGTTTCAGGCGGCGGGCGCGGGCGGCGACCTGGCTGATGGGCAGGGCCGGGGTGTCGTCGATGTAGAGCGGGCAGGCTTCGAGATCCTTGGCGGCCTGCACGAAACGGCGGAATTCGTCCTCCTCCATGTCGCCCTGACGGATCTTGTGCGAGGAGATAGAAGAGGCCTCTGCCAGGATACGGCCTGCCAGCTGTTCCGCGCTCATTTCCAATGAGAAGAAGCCCACGACGCCGCCGTCAAGCGTGCCTGTCGATCCGTCCGGCTTTGCGCCCTTGCGGTAGGCCTTGGCGATGTTGAAGGCGATGTTCGTGGCCAGCGAGGTCTTGCCCATGGAGGGACGGCCCGCGAGGATCAGCAGATCCGAGGGGTGCAGTCCGCCGAGTTTCTTGTCCATGTCCACGAGGCCGGTGGACAGCCCGGCCAACCCGCCTTCGCGCTGGTAGGCGGCATTGGCGACATTCACCGCCTCGGTGACGGCGCGCAGGAAGCTTTGGAAGCCGCTTTCGGTCTGGCCCTGCTCTGCCAGTTTGTAGAGCGCCTGTTCCGCCTCGACGATCTGTTCCTTTGGCTCGGAGGCTACATCGACCTTGGCGGCCTTGCCTGAGATCTCGCGACCGAGGCGGATGAGGTCCCGCCGCACCGCGAGGTCATAGATCATCTGCGCATAGTCACGCACGGCAAAGGTGGAGACCGCCGCCGCCGCGAGCCGCGCGAGATAGGCCGCGCCGCCGAGTTCCTTGAGGCCTGCGTCGTCCTCCATGAAGGCCTTCAGCGTGACGGGGGAGGCAAGGTTGTTCTTGGCGATCCGGGCCGCGGCAATATCATAGATGCGCGCGTGCACCGGGTCGTAGAAATGCTCTGCCCGGATGACGGAGGCCACCCTGTCAAAGACGTCGTTGTCGGTGAGGATCGCGCCCAGCAACTGCTGTTCGGCCTCGATGGAATGCGGCATGGTCTGTGCCTGTTCGACCTGCACGCCTGTTGGATTGATCGTTGTGATCTCGTTCATGACTGCCCCGCTCTTATGTGAAGGTTGAGGTATCAAACCTCTCCGCCACCGTGCAAAGTGTATGTTTCTGGGGATAAGCTGTGCGCGGCTTGTCCATCAACATATTGCCATCAGGAACGGTCTTGGGTCAACATTTGGTCTTGGTGCGTTGCAAACGTGACAGTTTAACAACAGGCAAGCACTACTAAAGTCTATGCGACAAACGTCGCAAGCGCTCCTGTTAACCCAACGTTAACCAACACTAATAAAGTGTTAAAATATGTGGGCTGTTCTGCACCAGGTTGTGCGGCCTTTTGAAGTGAGTCGCGCGCCTCAGTTCTGGGCAGCGCGCCAGGCGTGCGGGTCCTTCAGGAACGACTCGACTTCGGAGAGGACGCCCTTGTGTTTGGCCGGGGCCTCGGCGAGGACCTCCCACCAGGTGCACAGGTGATGGAGGGTGACGCCGTGGTCGCCGAGGGTCTTCAGCGTCTCGGGGAAGATGCCGTAGTAAAAGATCACCGCCGTATGACCACAGGCTGCGCCGGTCTCGCGGATGGCATCCACGAAAGACAATTTGGAGCCCCCGTCGGTGGTCAGGTCCTCGACCAGAAGCACGCGTTGGCCTTCGGTCATCACGCCTTCGATGCGGGCGTTGCGGCCATACCCCTTGGGTTTCTTGCGGACATAGGTCATCGGCAGGCCCATGCGCTCCGCCACCAGCGCGCCAAAGGGGATGCCGGCGGTCTCGCCGCCCGCGATGTTGTCAAAGGCCTCAAATCCCGCGTTGCGCATCACCGTCACGGTGAGGAAATCCATCAGGGTTGCGCGGATGCGCGGATAAGAGATCAGCTTGCGGCAGTCGATATAGACCGGCGAAAGTTGCCCGGAGGCCAGTTTGAACGGCGCGTCGGTCATGAAGTTCACCGCTTCGATCTCCCAGAGCATGCGCGCGGTCAGGCGGGCCATTTCTTCGGGTGTGGGATAGGTCGCGGGGATCATGGGCGGCACTCCTTTGTTGATGTCGCGGGCGGTAGCGCGTTTTGGCGCAAGTGGGAAGGGGGCGCGGAGGTCGGTCTTCGCTCATATTGCACAAGCCCGCGACGTGCTTCGCGCCATTCACTGCGACCGGTCGCCTTCGATCCTCTCGGGGTTTGGCCTTGTGTGCCTGGATCTTGGGGGTACACCAGCGTGCTCTCGTTCAGATCGATCGCTTCGGCCAAAGGTGTCAACGCCCGGGATGACGGGTGGACCGGGGATTGCCCCGCGTTTGCGTCAGAACCCCTGCTGGCGCTGCATGTGGTCTGTGCTTTGAATGGCGGTCGTCCGACCGGCGACCTGACGAAGGAGGCTGAGCAGGTCGATCTGGCGACCCGGTTGGATCGCGGGTTACATTTGCGGGATTTTTTCGCCTCTGTCGGTTGCAGAAACCGCTTCTGAAACCCGTTTGCCTCGGGTGGTTGCGGTTTTCGCAAGCTTGATCCAGCGCAAGACATTGCGTCGATAGGACGGGGCCAAAGCATCCCACTTTTGCAAGTTGATCCGCTCCTTGAGGTCATCCGGCACGATCAGGGCGTCCACGTCGGCAAAGAAATCCCACAGTCCTGACGCCTTGCCGCGCGCGACGGCGGCTTCTCCGGCGGGGCGCATCAGGCCCTCGCGTCGGAGCCGGTCGACGCGGTCCTTGTAGCTTTGCGACCAGGCTTGCTGTTTGCGTTGCGAAATCAGCTGGGCGGTCTTTTCCGCGTCGACAACAAATCGCCGGCCATCGATCCAACCAAAAGCGATGAGCGCGTCAAGGACGTCCTCCCGGCCAACATATTTTTTACGATGCGCCGCTTTCCACGTGACGAGGCGCATGCTTGTCGCCACGGCGTGGTTGTCTTCGAGCCAATCCCAAAGCGCCTGTTTGTCGGTGATCTCGATCTCATCCATGAGGCAGCAGCTAGTCTGGCCTTCACGATAGTCACGATGTGAACATCACTCTGGCCCGGCGCGCTGCGCATTCTGGGTCCATGCAGCGGACATCAACCGTTGCGCGTGTCCCGTTTCTGAACGCCCCCCAGCACAGGCGGTCAAGGCGGCCCGGGATGACCTCGGCGGCCCGCGAAACAGGCCGCTGGGCCAAAGCCGCGCGATGGGGGCGAAACACTCCAATCGCGCGTCCGGCGTGTCAATCGGCCACCCGCCAATGCAGCGGCATCATCGGGTCAAAGATCGTCAGCGGTCCCTCGGGGGTGTCCAGCTTGTCCGGGTAGGCCACCGGCGCGCCCTTTGTCAGGGTCACGGTCTGTGTGTTCACCGGAAGGCCGTAGAAGGCCGGGCCGTTCTCCGAGGCGAAACGCGACAGCTTGTCCAGCGCGCCGTCCTGGTCAAAGACCTCTGCGAGGATCGACAAGGTGTTGGGCGCCGTAAAGCAGCCCGCGCAGCCGCAGGCGCTTTCCTTGGCGGGGTCCAGATGCGGGGCGCTGTCGGTGCCCAGAAAGAAGCTGGGATCGCCGGAGGTCGCCGCGGCGCGCAGGGCGAGACGGTGCTCTTCGCGCTTGGCCACGGGCAGGCAGTAGTAATGTGGCTTGATCCCGCCCACGAGAATGGCGTTGCGATTGATGACGAGGTGATGCGTGGTGATCGTCGCGCCGAGGGTATCGCCGCCCTCTTTCGCGTAAGCCACGCCTTGGGAGGTGGTGATATGTTCCATCACCACGCGCAGGGCCGGTGTGGCGCGGCGCAGCGGGTCCAGCACCTTATCGATAAAGACGGCCTCGCGGTCAAAGATATCGACATCGGCATCCACCACTTCACCATGCACGCAAAGCGGGCAGCCAATTTCGGCCATCCGTTCCAGCACAGGGCGGACCTTGTCGAAATCCTGCACGCCAGAGGCGGAGTTCGTTGTCGCCCCCGCGGGGTAGAGCTTTACCGCGGTGATCAGCCCCTGCGCATGGGCGGCGGCCAGATCATCGGCATCGGTGTCTTCGGTCAGGTAGAGCGTCATCAGCGGCGCAAAGCCTGTGCCCTCGGGCACGGCGGACATGATCCGGTCGCGGTAGGCGGCGGCCTGCGCGCCGGTCACAACCGGGGGCACGAGGTTGGGCATTATGATGGCACGGGCAAAATGACGCGCGCTTTCCGGCGTCACAGCGCGCAGCATGGCACCGTCGCGCAGGTGCAGATGCCAATCGTCGGGGCGGGGCAAAATGATCTGATCCATGACCTTCGGCTAACACGTCATCCGCGGCTTCGCCAGAGGACAGCCTGAGGACAGCCTGAGGACAGCCAGAGGACAGACCGCGTGCAGGTCGCGCATGGTCACGGTTTGGGCCGCAAGGGTGTCATGGCGTTTCGGGGTGACCCCTGCCGCCGTGGGCCTGCTTTGACATCGCCTGCGCAAGCGGCAGGCAGATGGTTTCAAATCGCCGGGAGGACCGCGCGATTAGATGGAACGAAGGCTACACAATCGACGGCGCGCGGCCTAAAAGAGCCCCGTGGGACAAGGGGGAAGGCTGATGATCCTGACGTTGATTATGGGTGCGCTTGGCGGATGGGGCGCAAAGATGGTGGAAACCAAGGTGGCCGAGGCGCTCTACCGGATTCTGGGACAGGAGTACATGATCTCGGATCAGGACCGGAGCGCGGCGTCGCTGTTGCTGTGCTTGTTTTTGGCGTCGCTGGTGCTGACTTTCCTGGGACTTGGCGGGCACGCGGTGCTGTTCATCCTCGCGGCCACGCTGGGCTTTTTCCAGGAAGAGCTGCGCGAGTTCATTCTCAACCGGCGCGACTGACTCAACCGCCGGGACTGACGCAGGGCTGGCGGGACTGGCCGCGGCTTACTCTGGCTCGCGGCCTTCGATCTGGGCGAGGCGTCTGCGAAAGCGCGGTGCGTTCATTCGGGCCAGCACGCTGCGGCACAACATGGCGCTGAGCGGGTCGCGTTCGGCGGCGTCCAGCCGGGCCAGCAGTTTGCGCAGGTAAGGCGGGTAAGAGCGCCGCGCGCGCAGCATTGCGGCAAAGAGGGATGGCGTCAGCTTGTCTTCAGACAGGGCCGTCAGCATTTGCGGCAGGATCTCCAGCGTGCGAAAATCCGTTTGCAACGCGCCACCGAAGAAGGGTGCGCGAAAGCGTGTCACGTTGCGGCGTTCAAAGAGGGCCGAATGCATGGCATCCAACCGCTCATAGGGGTCATAGACAACAAAGGCGCGGTCGGCGGCGTCGATCATATCCGGGGCAAAACCATAACGGTCGGTGAAATCTGCCCGCCGCTGGGCGGTGAACCGGTCATCCCATTCCGTGACGCGGGGATCCAGCGTGGCCTGTGGCTGCAACATCAGAACGCGCGCGCCGGGGGAGGCCACGGAATAGGCCGCGGCGGCGTAGCCGCAGGGGCCAGCGCCGTAGAACAGCACCTGTTCGAACTCATCGAAAAAGCCGTCGTCGTTGAGTTGGTCGAAGAACCCGACAACCAGCGGATCGCGAAACCATGTGTCACCGTGACTGAGCACCGACAAGGATGACCAGCCGCGGTCCCGCACCATGTCAAAGCCAAGCGGAGTGCGCGTTTCAGACAGGGCCTCGATCCCTGCCATGGTCTCAAAGCTGACCAGCAGGGTGTCGCCGTCTTCGATAAAGATCCCGGCGTGCCGCTTGCCCAATGGCTCGGCAAAGCCGTGCGCCTCGCCCATGGAGCGCAGCGCAGTCAGCCAGGCGCCGCGGCCCAGGTCGCTGAAATCCGGAGAAAAGCCAGTGTCGCTTGCCATGCCCTTGTCCCTTTCCGGCCCGGAGATTGGGTCGGATTTGGTGCACAAACTGCTAAGAAGATCGGGCGAAATTGTGTCGCCTCTTGGGTAATTCCATGTGGGGCGCGCAACAATGCCGGTCAAGATGGGGGATACCCTGCGCGGCGCCTTCAGCTGTGGCCGCAGGTATGGGGGCGCAAACATCGACCCGATCGGGGCGATCAGTGACCCATGGCGCGGGCCATGGGATCATCGTCGGGACGGAGCGCCTGGCTTTGTCAGGTCTGGCTGTGCCGGGTCATGCGTTGTCAGGTCTTGAGTTGTCTGGCCCAGCTTTGTCTGGCCCAGCTTTGTCTGGCCTAGTTTTGTCTGGCCTAGCTTTGTCTGGCCTTGCGCGCGCGGGTCGCGTGGCCCGCCAGCATCCGCGCCGCCGCCTGTGGCACCGCGCGCGACGGGGGCGTCATCAGCAGACGCGCAAAAAGGGCGCGAAACGGCTCATCTGCCATCAGCGACTGGAAATGCGCCTTGCGCCATGCCACGGCCTCTGCGTGCAGACGGCCCAGAACCGGATCCGCGGCCAGCGCCGTGCGGCGCTCTGCCACGCCGGGCAGCAACAACAGGGAGGTGTCCTCCTCCTGGTTCCAGTTCCGCTCTACCCAATAGTCGACGCCCAGCCGGTCCGCCGCGTGCACCGCGCGCCCGCGATCCGCCTTCAGCACGTAGCTTTCCATCGTGCCAAGCGCATAGTGGTTGAGCTGCACCAACCCGTAGTTCGACCGGCCATAAGGGGAAAATATCCGCTTTGTCTTGAACAGATCGTCAAGTTTGCGCCCCTCGCCATCGAACCAGAGTATGTCGTCGAGACGGTCCTCGTCCGGCCCTTTCGGGCGGTGCACCCCCAGTTTGCGATAGCTGCCGTCGTTGCGGTAGAGCGTCTTGAACATGGAGGCGCGCCACGGCCAGTGCATGACCTTTGGCGCGGCCTTGGTGAACTGGCGCGGGACGGGGATGTCCTCGTAGTGGACCACGTCGTCATTGCCAAACAGCCGCCATGTCAGCGTGATGGCGGAGGCGCCGGGCAGTTCCGCGATCAGCGCGGGCAGGGTGCGGTCGCCCACGTGCACGTTGACGTATTCGTCGATGTCCAGCGCCAGAAGCCAGTCGGCCTCTTTGACGGCAGGGGTCTTGTCCGCCTGCTTGAGGCCGGTGAACTGGATCCCGGCCTGATCATAGGGCCCGTCATTGCGGATATGGGTGACATGCCCCATCTCTTCGAGCCGGTCGAGCATGGCATCGGTGCCGTCCTGGCAATCATTGGACAGGGCCACCACATGGGTGATGCCAGCGGTCAGGTGATGTGCCATCCAGTCCAGGAGGAAGGCCGCTTCGTTGCGGACACAGAGGACGGCGGTGATCTTCATCTTTGGGCCTTCCTGCGGGCGCGGGGCTGTGTCGGGCCCGCCATCCGCCCGGTCTGGTGTCCTGCCTGCGCGCTCATGCGCGGCTTGTCGGGTCTGTTTCCGGGGCAGACGGTTGCGCGCGCCATCTCCGCCCGAGCCGTCTTACCAGTCTTTGCGGAACGTGACGACCTTTGCCTCCGAGGCTTTGGGAAAATAGGTCAGCCCGGCGCGTTGCATGGCGTCAAAGACCGCCTGCACACCGGTCTGGCCGATCCACTGCGGGTGCAATTCGATGACTGCGGCGCGCAGGTTGGACCAGTCGCCATGGGGCAGGAGATGTGCCTCGGCCCCTTCGATGTCGCAGACCAGCACGTCGGGCTGCACGTCGTCCAGCACCGGGCCGATGGGGTGCTGGACGATGCGGGCCTCGTCGATGATGCTGTCGGGATCGCTGTCGCGGTCCATGGACGAGGCGAGAAAATTCTTGCGAATGTAGAAGGGCACCGGCTCCCCCGCCTGCGGCGACAGGAGCGCGTTGCGCAGGTCCACCGTGTCGATGGCATTGGCCGCATGCACGGAGCGGATGTAGGGAATGAGTTGCGGATTGGCCTCGTAGGTCGTGACACGCGTTCCGGGCTTTTTCACGGAGATCAGCGTCGACATGTAGCCAATGCCGCCACCAAGTTCGAGCACACGGTCGCCGGGCTGGACGACCCGCAGCACCGCGTCGCTTTCCTTGCGCTCATAGGTGCCATCCTTCAGCGCGCTGCGCACGCGCCAGTTCATTAGCTCCGCGTTCTTGGGGATCTTCAGCCCGCGGGACCGGAAGAACGGTGTTTCCTCACCAACCGTGTCGCCATCCATGCTCAGTTCTCCATATCCAGGGCGAGGGCGTAGGCCACGCGCTCGGTCTCGGTGAGTTTCAGGGTCAGGGCCTGTTGGTAGAGGTCTTCGAACTCCGGCATCGCGTGCAACTCATCGGCCTTTGCGCGGTGCCAGGCGAGGGCCTTTTCGTGCAGGTCGGCGAGCACCGGATCGGCCTTCAGCCGGTCATATTCCGCGCGCAGTCGGGGGATGTTGCGCTTGATCGTGATGTCGCGGTGCACGGACCAGTCCATCCGGATCCAGTAGTTGATGCCGATGCTGCGATCCACATGCAGGGCGCGCCCGCGCTGGCGCTTGATCAGGAAGGATTCCGCCGAGCGCAGGGCATAGTGGTTCAGCTGGATCAGGTCGTAGCCGATGCTTTTCTTCGAGGACCGCCAGCCGTTCTTGAGCGCCTCCGACGTCATGTCATGACCCGAGCCGTTCACCCATTTGACCTGCGCCTCCGACCCCTGCGCCAGCTTGTTGGGCCGGTGGCACGAGATCTTGGCATAGGCGCCGATGTTGCGGAACATGGTCTTGAACCCCCAGACCGTATGCGGCTTGGGGCAGAATTTCGGCGCGCAGGTGTCGAATTGTTCGATCACCAGCTTGTCTTCCAACGTCACGACATCGTTGTGACCAAACAGCCGCCAGGTCATGGCAAAGTTGGTGGCGTCCGGCACGCGGTCAAAGATGTCGTCCAGCGTGCCGTTGCCGCAGCGGATGTTGACGAACTCATCCACATCGATGTGGGCAATCCAGTCAGCGTTGCGGATCAGCGGCTCTTTCAGCGATTGGTCCAGCGCGTATTGCTGCGGGCTGTTGCCCGACCAGTTGTCGTTGTTGCGATGTTCCAGAACGCCAAGGGCCTGCAACCGGTCGAGGATCTCGCTCGTGCCATCCTCGCAGCCGTTGGTGTAGATCAGGAAACTGTCAAAGCCCACGGCGCGGTGATAGGCGACCCATTCGAGGATATAGGGGGCCTCGTTCTTCATGCAGCCGACGATGACGCGCCCGGTGCTGCCCTTGGGAAGACTGCGATGCGACGCGCTGCGGGGCGACAGGGGCGTATAGGCGGCGGCGAGCGCCTCTTCGTTGACCTGGCCCAGCCGGTTGTGCGGGGCAAAGGGCGAGGTCTGCAATTTGACAAAGTTCTGTTTGGCCAGCGGCGGCATGACCCGGCGTGCGGTCGGGGTGAGAATGTCGTCCACGCCGTCCCGGCCCTGCTCCGGGGGCGTGTGCGGTGTTTTCTCGCTGGGCTTGCGCTGTTCCGCGGCAGGATCGCCGGAGCGTGCCGCGTCCAGTTGAGCGAGATCTGCGGCCTTGTTGGCCAGCTCTTCCTTGGTGGCCTGTTTGATGCGCCAGCGGAACGCCATGAGGTATTGCGTGGCGCGAAACCCGCGGGTCGGATCCGCCTCCTGCCATGCGGTTTCGGGCGCATCGGGGGCCATCCGCTCCGGGATCAGGCCGTCATGCTGCGCGCAGAGCGCCTTGATATCGGGGGCAAATCGGTCGGACAGCGCCGAAAGGCTGCCCGCCACGATGGGATCGCCGGGCACCTTGATCTCGACCAGGAATTTGCGCCAAAGCTGGCGGGGCAGGATCACGTCCTTTTTCGCCAGCAGGCGCATCGCCGCGTCATTGAAAAGCCGGCAGCGCGCCAGCCAGGCCGCCGAGGGGGTCGGCAGCGGATCCCACGGGTCTACCTTGCCCAGCGGGCCGTCGATGCCAAAGGCCTGTGCGACCTCTTCGGGGGCATTCTCCGAGCGCATCAGATCCATGTCATGGCTGTGGAACTGTACCGAACCGGGGCCGAAAACCTCTTCCCACGCGCCTTGCAAGCCTTTGTAATCCAGCCAGAAGTTTGCGCCCTGCACTTCGCCGAACTGTCCGGCCTGTGGGTCGGGTGCGCGGCGCGTGTCCAGTGCCGCCTGCCAGAAGCTGTCCGCCTCAAGAAGCCCCAACTCAAGATCCAGCGCGCGGTTGCGCCCCTCGTGCAATTGGCCGGGATAGCGGCGCAGCAACATCCGCGCCGGGTCGTCGAGATGGGCGATGATGCGGATGTCGCGCGACAGGGGGGCGAGCAGATCGCGCAGGCGCTCCAGCTCGCTGCGGGTGACCAGCGAGGTGCCCAGCTGATGCGCCGAGAGGATCAGCACGTCCGGAGAAAACCGCGCCACTTCTGCTGCGAGGCTCCGGGCCACATCATCGCGCAGCACTTCCTGCTTTTCGGCAGAGATATAGCCGCGGTTAAAGCGCAGGCTGTCCACTTGTCCGGGGTCGCTGACCGCCATGAACAGGCGGGTGTGATTGCGGGCCCCCGGTGCGCGGGAATAAAGCACCCCGCGCGACAGCATCAGGTCGCGCTTGGCGTCTAGAATGTGTTGCAGCCGGTCGCTGAGCGCGCCATCCGGCCCGATATGCAGGTCGATCCGCATCAGAATGCCCCTTCAACCGACGGTTCCGCCGGAGTGTCTTCGTTCACGTTCTTGCGTCCCCACCAAGGCAGGTCCGTCCCGATATGCGCGGCCAGTCTGTCACGGGCATCCGGGGCGGCCATGGGCAGTTCCAGAAAGCGCGGATCCTCGCCGAACAGATCGCGCAACATCTGGTAATGCCCCTCAATCCAGCGCAACCGCTGCGGTTCCTCGGTGCCATAGCCCACAGGCAACCCCGGGATATGGCCCGCGGGCAGCCGGTCGGTGCCAAGGTTGTTCCAACGTCGCATGCTGTCCGAAATCTCTGCCGCGGGGCGCCATGTCGCGACAAAGCGCACCGCGGGCTGTGCCAGCCGCATCGCCTTGATCATGGCATAGTCGCATTGCGGCCACAGGGACGTGCCGCGGTTCTGCACACTGATCTCGGTCAGCGCGTCATAAAGCGGATCCAGCGTGGCAAACGGGTTGCCGCAGGCGAAATAGCTGTTGTACAGTTGCCGCCCGATGAACGTCCCGCCAAGCCCGGGCGTGCGGGTGTGCACCCGCCGGACCTTGTGGTCTGCCACGCGCCATCCCGCCTGTTCCAGCGCATGGGCCAGCGTGGTGGTGCCGCTTTTGGGCAGCCCGAGGTTGACCAGCCGGACGCCTGTCATGATGCCAGACCAAGCTCCTGCATCAGTTCCATCTCGCCCGGCGGATAGGGTGGCAAGCCCTTGAGATGGCTGTACATCTCCTGATAGGCGGGCTGCTGCATCAGCGCATCGCGTCGCGCCTTGTGTCGCGCGACACAGTCCCGGTGCAGGGCGTCAATCTCCGGATCGGCGCGCATGCTGGCGAGCGCCTTTTCCAGCGCAGGCAGATGCCGGTGGATCGAGGTGTCCTGCCATGCGTCATCATTGCGTTCACGCCAGTAGGTGTCATCAAAGGCGCGGTTTTCGCGGTTCACATCGCCGCGGTCGTTCTTCACCAGATAACTGTCAAGAGATCGCAAGGCATAGTGGTTCAACGTCGCAAACCGCCGCGCGCCCGCGCTGGGAAACTTGCGGATCCGGCGCGGATTGGCAGCGACAAGGAATTTGTGCGGCACCCTGCGCCCCGAGGCATCGGTCCAGGACGGGCGCCGGTCCTCCGGTAACGTGTCGCGAAAGAAGGGCCGGTGCGCGCCATAGTATTGCCGTGGAAAATCGCGCCGCACCAGTGTCTTGACTTCAATCGCGCTCTCCGCGCACCAAAGATCCGGATTATGTGCGCGCGTGAACTGTTCGATCACGGGCCGGTCGGCAAACGCGCATACACCACCATTGGCAAAGAACTGAAACGTGACAGAGATCGCTTGCGGATCGCCGCAGGCATCGACAAGGGCAGGGATGGTGTGATCGCCGGTATGGATGTTCAGGAACTCATCCACATCCGCGACCCAAACCCATTTCGCTTGCGAGACGATCTTTTGTTTGGCCGCGTCTTTCAGCGCTTCCATCTGGTAGTTGCGCCCCTTTGCGGGGTTCGGCAGGTGCACGACCTCGCCCCGCGCGGCAAGCGCATCGAGCAAGCGATCCGTCCCATCGCTGCAATCATTGGAGTAAAAGAGAAAATCCTTCACTCCGATCAAGCGATTGAAGGCAATCCATTCCAACAGGAACGGGCCTTCGTTCTTCACACATGTGACCGCGGTGATCCGCATCTCAGCGCCTTTCCAATGCCTGTGGGGCGCAGACCCACGTAGCGATGTCTCTTGGGATAAGCGCCCGCGCAGGCACAATAGGCACAGGCCCGTTTCCAAAGCGCTTACACACGCAAATTGGGTCCGCGTGCGCGTTTTGCGCCGCCTGTCCTCTTGGCATCTCTGCTCGCCCGCCTCTTTTGCCCGGTCTTCCGGTTGCTTTTGTTAACCATTGTGCCACCGTGAGCAGTCTGCGTCAACGTCCCAGCGCCGCGCTGCCGGGCCCGGACCGGCGTCTTCGACCCCCGTGCCGCGCTTTTGCACAGCCCCCGGCACCGCGACCGCCTCGGGCGAGAGGCACCAGAGACATTTCCGCACCGGCGCCCCGTGCTGCGGCTTTGGTGCTATTGACCCTGCTGCCCCGGCTTGGGACACCTGTGCTCCGAAGGAGACCCCAATGTCACTGCCCCAATCCATCGACGAAGTGCAAAACGTGCTGGGCGAGACCGGCTATGTCTGCGGTCGCGCGCTGGCCACCGTGGTGTTCCTGTCACTGCGCCTCGGTCGCCCGCTTTTTCTCGAAGGCGAGGCTGGCGTCGGCAAGACCGAGATCGCCAAGGCCCTCGCTGCCAGCCTGGGCCGCCGCCTGATCCGCCTGCAATGTTACGAGGGGCTCGATGCCTCCAGCGCGGTCTATGAATGGAACTTTCCGGCCCAGATGATCGCCATCCGCACCGCCGAAGCTGCGGGCACCTCCGACCGCGCGGCCCTGCAGACGGAACTGTTCAGCAGCGACTACCTGATCGAACGCCCGCTCCTCGAGGCAATGCGCCCCGATGAGAACGGTGCACCGGTTTTGTTGATCGACGAGCTGGACCGTACCGATGAGCCGTTCGAAGCCTTCCTGCTGGAGGCGCTGTCGGATTTTCAGGTCACCATACCGGAGATCGGCACGATCAAGGCACCTGAGCCGCCCATCGTGATCCTGACCTCGAACCGCACCCGCGAAGTGCACGACGCGCTCAAGCGCCGTTGCCTTTACCATTGGGTCGACTACCCGCAATTCGACCGCGAAGTGGAAATCCTCACCGCCCGCGCCCCCGAAGTGGCGCAGGCGCTCTCGCTGGAAATCGTAGCATTCGTGCAAGGCCTGCGCACAGAGGACATCTTCAAGAAGCCCGGCGTGGCGGAAACCATCGACTGGGCGAAATGCCTGCTCGCGCTCGACGTTGTGGATCTCTCCCCCGAAGTGATCTCCGACACCCTTGGCGCGATCCTGAAGTATCAGGACGACATCGCCAAGATCCAGGGCGGCGAGGCCAAGCGCATCCTCGATGAGGCAAAGGCCGCCATCGAAACCGCCTGACCATCGGTCACAAACCCCTGCGGAGACGCTGCATGCCGGCTTCTCTGTTTTCGAAATACTCCGGGGTCCGGGGCAGCGCCCCGGTCCCATCCTCGCCAAAGGCGCCGAAATGCCCGAGTATGTCCCCCTCGAAATCCCGGAAAATCCGCGCCTTGCGCAGAACATCATCCATTTCGCCCGGGCTCTGCGCCGCGCGGGCCTGCCGGTCGGGCCGGGGCGTGTCATCGACGCCATCCGCGCCGTACAGGCCGCGGGGTTCACCGAGCGAATGGATTTCTACTGGACGCTGCACGCCTGCTTTGTGAACCGCCCCGAACACCGCACGGTCTTTGCGCAGATCTTCCGCCTGTACTGGCGTGACCCACGGTTTCTGGAACACATGATGTCGCTCATGCTGCCCGCGATCCGTGGCGTACAAGAGGACCGCTCTGCTGCTGCCGCAGAGAAACGCGCGGCGCAGGCCCTGCTCGGGGACAATGTGCCGGAGATGCCGGAGCAGGACGAAAACGAAGAAGAGGGCACACAGGTCGAGATCGACGCCTCCATGACCATGTCGGCGGAGGAAAAGCTGCGTTCCCTCGATTTCGAACAGATGTCCACAGAAGAAATCGCTCAAGCCAAGCGCATGATCGCGCGTCTGACGCTGCCGGTGAAACCCATCGCCTCGCGCCGCCGTCAGGCAGCGCACCTTGGCAAGCATTTCGACAGCCGCCGCACCCTGCGTCAATCCCTGCGCCATGGCGGAGAGATCCACAGCCTCGCCCGGGCAAAGCCGCGCTTGCGGTGGCCCAATCTCGTTGTTCTGTGTGATATCTCCGGCTCCATGAGCCAGTATTCCCGCATGGTGCTGCACTTCCTGCACGCGGTGGCCAACGAAAAGGGGCAGGGCTGGGCAAAGGTACATGCTTTCACCTTTGGCACCCGCCTCACCAATATCTCGCGCCATCTGGGGCAACGAGACGTCGATGCGGCCCTCAAGGCGGCCGGCAGCGAAGCACAGGATTGGGAGGGCGGCACCCGCATCGGCACCAGTCTGCGCGCCTTCAACATGCAATGGTCCCGGCGCGTGATGGGGCAGGGGGCGGTGGTCCTTCTGATCACCGACGGGTTGGACCGCGACGATGCCGGCGCGCTCGAGAAGGAAATGATGCGCCTACAGCTGTCATCCAAGCGTCTGATCTGGCTCAATCCGCTGCTGCGCTGGGAAGGTTTCGCGCCAAAGGCCACCGGTATCCGGGCCATGCTGCCCCATGTGGACAGCTTTCGCGCCGGGCACTCCATCCAGTCCCTCGAAGACCTGGCAATCGCGATTTCGCGTCCCGATGACTTTGGCGAAAAGGCACGCTTGATGGCCTTGTTGTGACGTCAGTGAGGGTGGCGTGCCTTGGGTCAGGGTCAGGGTCAGGGTCAGGGTCAGGGTCTGGAACTGCGGCGCGGTTCGACATCAAGAAGGTCGTGACGTGCCGGCGGCCGCCAAAGCGCGCCTCTGATGATGGGCCCCGCGTTGCTCCAAATATGACCATTGCCCGCAAACTCGATAGGCGCTCAAGGAGCCATCACACCACAACTGGCACGATGTCACCAAGCGCGCGCCTGAACGTCAATTTCAAGTGCCACGCTGGCGAAACTTTCCGGGTAACACTGCGAAGAAAAAAGATTTTCGGCCCAACGCCGTGATGCCTTATGCCCGACGGCTCCGGCAACGACCAGCCGCGCCTGTCTCAGTTCACAAGGCGGCCATCCGTCAGGAAAAGCGCGCGATAGGTCTCTGTGCTGCGGTCAAAATTCAATGTCCCGCGCACGGTCAACTCGCTGGCCTCGGCCACGTCCGGCATGGGCCGCTTCATCTTGACCTCCAGTGTCGGGCCATAGCCCCCCGCGCCGCAGAAGGGACAATCCGCGGGGTCCGGCACCAGAAGGAATTGCGTGACATAGCCCTGCGCCTCGATCGGCACGTAATACCCGGTGATTTCAAACGCCGTCGCCATTGCGCGCAGTTCCGGAGGAAAGGTCTTCTTGACCTGCCATTCGCCGTTGCTTTCGGTTTCGGTGTATTCGATCGCGGTGATCAGGTCCCATGGATTGGCGTTGGGGTTGGCGCTTGCGTCCGACATGCCCTGCGCGGCGCAGGCCACGGTCACGCAGACCGTCACGGCGTGGAATGCCTGAAACATGGTCACCTCCTGTCGTTTGCCAGCAAGATAGGGGATGCGGTGCCCGTGATCCAGCCTGACATGACGTGGTCCCTGCGATGGCCCAAGTTGCGACCTGTCGACCGGCGAAATCCCGCGCCCGAAGGATCGTTGAACCCAGGCCCGACCAAAGGGCCCGACCACAGGGCGCACCCGGCAAACCCGCTGATGCGCCGCAGTCAGACCATCATTTCCTTGGTCGCCGACAGTGTGACATCGGGGTAGTCCCGCTCGATCCGGTCGATGTCCCACTGCAGCCGCGTCAGGTACACCACATCGCCGTCATGATCGTAGCTGATGTGCTGCTTGTTGGTGTTGATGAACTTCTCCACCGGGTCCTTGTCGCCATGCACCCAGCGCGCCGAAGTGAACTGCGAGGCGTCAAAGCGCACCGGCAGGCCGTATTCCAACTCGATCCGGCTGCCCAAGACTTCGAACTGCAACGCGCCGACGACGCCCACGATAAAGCCCGATCCGATCATCGGCTTGAACACCTTTGCCGCGCCTTCTTCGGCGAATTGCATCAGCGCCTTTTCGAGGTGCTTGGCCTTCATCGGGTCACCGGCGCGCACGCCTTGCAAGAGTTCCGGCGCAAAGGACGGGATGCCCGAGACCTTCAGCGGCTCGCCCTCGGTCAGCGTGTCTCCGATGCGCAATTGCCCGTGGTTGGGGATGCCGATGATGTCGCCTGCCCATGCCTCTTCGGCCAACTCGCGGTCCGAGGCGAGAAACAGCACCGGCGACGAGATCGCCATGGGCTTTTTCGTGCGCACATGGGTCAGCTTCATGCCGCGGTGGAAATGCCCGGAGGCCAGCCTGACAAACGCCACCCGGTCGCGGTGCTTGGGATCCATGTTGGCCTGAACCTTGAACACAAAGCCGGTAACCTTCTTTTCCTCCGGCGCGATCTCGCGCGGCGTGGCCTTTTGCACTTGCGGCTCGGGTCCATAGCTGCCGATGCCTTCCATCAACTCCTTCACGCCAAAGGAATTGATCGCAGAGCCGAACCAGATCGGGGTCATATGCCCTTCGAGCACGCTTTGCGGGTTGAGGGTGGGCAGCAATTCGCGTGCCATTTCAACCTCTTCGCGCAACTGTTCCAGCAGATGCGCGGGCACGTGTTTTTCCAGTTCCGGATCGTCCAGCCCCTTGATGGCGATGGTTTCCGCGATGACGTTGCGGTCGGCCCGATCCATCAGTTCCAGCCGGTCATTCAGCATGTCGTAGCAGCCAAGGAAATCGCGGCCCATTCCGATGGGCCAGCTGGCGGGGGTCACGTCAATCGCGAGGTTTTCCTGGATTTCGTCAATGATATCGAAGGTGTCGCGCGCCTCGCGGTCCATCTTGTTGCAAAAGGTCAGGATCGGCAGATCGCGCAGGCGGCAGACTTCGAACAGTTTGCGGGTCTGGCTTTCGACGCCCTTGGCCCCGTCGATCACCATGACTGCGGCATCGACCGCTGTCAGCGTGCGGTACGTGTCCTCGGAAAAATCCGAGTGCCCCGGTGTGTCCACAAGATTGAAGCGCAGGTCATTGAAATCAAACGACATGGCCGAGGCAGAGACAGAGATTCCGCGGTCCTTTTCCATCTGCATGAAGTCCGACCGCGTGCGCCGCGCCTCGCCCTTGGCGCGGACCT
>JBELMB010000101.1:0-18486 GCA_042088665.1 Sagittula sp. | reverse complement strand
GCCTCGCGCGAGGGTGATCGCCTGAAACGCGCGCGGGGCTTGTTTTTCGCCCCCGGGGCGGGCACCTCTCGGGCAGCTGCGAGATATGTCGCGAACCGGCCCGGACACGGAGACACCCGATGAACAGCATCAAGAGCCTCGTTATGGCGGTCCTCGTGGCCTTGGGCACCTATGGCCCGGCGAGCCTCGCTTATCTGTCCCTGCGCTATGGAATCGGTCCCAGCTGGGCGGGGTTCACCGTCGCATTGTTGATGGTGGGGGGCACGGCGGCGGTTGTGATCTTTCTGTTGAAGGCTCTGCGCGGTGAGGCGCCGCTCACCGGTATCCTGTCCAAGGGACGGGGCGCGTGAGCTTTCAACTGGCGGAATTCAACATCGGGACGCTCCAATATGATTGGGAGGATCCGCGTGTCGCCGATTTCCGGGACAATCTGGACCGGGTCTTTGCCCTCGCGGAGCGGTCCCCGGGATACATCTGGCATCTGGGCGAGGCCGAGATGGAAGCGGCCCAACTGGATGCCAACGGTCCGCTGGGCGGCGATCCCCGAACGGCCAGCACCCTGTCGGTCTGGCGCGATCTTCCCAGTCTTGAGCATTTTGTCTTTCGCACGCTGCACAAGCGGTTCTACGACCGCCGGGCAGAGTGGTATGGACCGCAAAGCGCATGGGGCGGGCACCGTCTTGTCATGTGGTGGGTGCCCGCGGGGCATCGCCCCTCCATCCAGGAGGCCGCGGCGCGATTGGAACAACTGGCCAGAGAAGGTGACAGCGACACGGCCTTTGGCTGGGACCACGCGCGCGCCACATGGGGGCAGGGCGCCCCGGTCCCCTAGCGCGCCGACCCGCAAGACCAGCGGGTGATGGCGTCCATCAGCGGCAGACTGCCCGTCCCGGCGCGTCCCGCGCGCGCGGCTTGACCTTCGCCAGACAGAAGGCGAAAGTGGCGCCGCTTTTGACCGGGAACATCCGGCGGGGGCGCAGACGTGGCGGGGCAGGCGATGATCCCACCCAAGCAAGTTGAGAGCCGAGCATGACACATCCTCTTTCTCCCCGCTCAGGTGGGTCCCGTGACCAGTTTGACCAGCGGCCAGCGCTGACAACACGATCCCGGACAGATGTGGCGCATTGGCCCCGCATCACACCGGCGGATATGGTGCGGGCGGGTCTGCTTGTCACCCTGTTGCTGGCGCTCATGGGCTGTGGTCGTCTGGGCATCGGCGGTGGCGGCGGGTGGCGCAGCCAGGCGCAGAACACCTTTGACGGGCACTATTTTCGCGGCAGTGCGCGGACCAATGGCGACGACCGGCAGGCGTTTGTCTCAACCGTGAGCAGCCCCGAGAAATCGGTGAAAGGCGCGATCGAGGCGGCGGCCTACTATGCGACCAAGCATTGCATCGAGACCTACGGCACCTCCGACATCGATTGGGACGTCGGCCCGGACCGCGCGCCCGAGGATTTCGGCGCTGTCTCCGGCTCCTTGTCGCTGTCGGGGCGGTGCCGCGACGTCTGATCCGCCAACCCGGCGAAATCCCGCTGCGGGGTCGCCGGATCTTGCCCCTTCAGCGCCTGAGCCGGGCCTGAATCGGGCCTGAACGGGGCCTGAACGCGCCGGGTTATTGCATATCATGGCGATCCCGCGCCTGTTGTGCCCAGACCTGACTGAGCAAGGAGACCAGAATGCGCCTGATTCCCATTGTTTGTGTAAGCCTGTGCCTCGCAGCCGCGCCCGCTGCCTCAAGACCGCCGCTGAGTTCCGTCTCCGAGATTGACAACGGGCTGATGGTGATTGCCATCGCCGATGAGATCCGAAAGCGCTGTGACGGCATCAACGCCCGGATGATCCGTGCGGTGAGTCGGATCAACGGTCTCAAGTCAAAGGCGCGCGCCTTGGGATACACGGATGACGAGATTGACGACTATGTCACGTCCAAGTCGGAAAAGGCGCGGATGCGATCCAAGGCCGAGGGCTATCTTGCCGGGCAGGGGGTGCCGCGCGGTGATTTGCAGGCACTGTGTCAATTTGGTCGCGCCCAGATCAGGCAAGGCGGGTCGATCGGAAAACTGCTGCGCTGAGCGCGTCCCTGAATCGCCCGCGACTCGGGTCTTCAGAACAGCGTCTGCCAATTTGGCAGGCGCTTTTTTCATGGCTTGGCGGGTGGCAGAGGGCGCGCCTGCGGCAGGGCGCCGCAGAAGACCGTCAATTTGTGATCACATATGAATAAAACCCTACCGGACCCGCTCTGCCCGCGTCGATTTTTCCCGGTTTTTGTGACCGCAGGCATCTGGCGCCGCGAGAACGGGCGATGTAGAACGCGATCGAGCGCGGCCTTGGCATGTGTCAAGGCGCTGCCCCTTTGCAATCTGGAGAGGCCCGGGCATGTCCGACTTGCGCAAGATTATCATTGATGGACAAGAGATTGAGGTGGACGGGGCGTTGACCCTGATCCAGGCCTGCGAAGAGGCCGGGATCGAGGTGCCGCGCTTTTGTTACCACGAGCGCCTCTCGATCGCCGGCAACTGCCGGATGTGTCTTGTCGAAGTGGTGGGCGGACCGCCCAAACCGGCGGCCTCCTGCGCGATGCAGGTGCGCGATGTCCGCGGCGGCCGCAACGGCGAACTGCCGGAGGTCAAGACAAACTCACCCATGGTGAAGAAGGCCCGCGAGGGGGTGATGGAGTTCCTGCTCATCAACCATCCGCTCGATTGCCCGATCTGTGACCAGGGCGGGGAATGTGACCTTCAGGATCAGGCCATGGCTTACGGCGTGGATTTCTCCCGCTTTCGCGAGGCAAAGCGCGCGGTAGACGATCTGGACCTTGGTCCGCTGGTCGAAACCCATATGACGCGCTGCATTTCCTGCACGCGCTGCGTGCGCTTCACGACCGAAGTGGCGGGCATCACCCAGATGGGCCAGACCGGGCGCGGCGAGGATTCAGAGATCACGTCTTACCTTGGCGAGACGCTGAACTCGAACCTGCAGGGCAATATCATTGACCTCTGCCCGGTTGGTGCGCTGGTGTCGAAACCCTACGCCTTTACCGCGCGCCCATGGGAATTGACCAAGACAGAGACCATCGATGTGATGGACGCGCTTGGCTCCAACATCCGGGTCGACACGAAGGGCCGCGAAGTGATGCGGATCCTGCCTCGCAACCATGACGGCGTGAACGAGGAATGGATTTCCGACAAGACACGTTTTGTCTGGGACGGGCTGCGCCGCCAGCGGCTGGACCGCCCATATGTGCGCGAGGACGGCAAACTGCGCCCTGCGACCTGGGGTGAGGCGCTGGCCAAGGCGGCCGAGGCGATCAAGGGCGCGTCGAAACTGGCAGGGCTGGTCGGCGATCTGGCCCCGGTCGAGGCTGCCTACAGTCTCAAGGCGCTGATCGAGGGGCAGGGCGGTGTTGTCGAATGCCGGACGGATGGGGCCAAGCTGCCCGCTGCCAACCGGTCGGGCTATGTGGGCACGGCGTCGGTCGAGGATATCGACAGCGCCGAGATCGTCATGCTGGTCGGCTGCGATCCGAGTAAGGAAGCCCCTGTGCTGAACGCGAGGATCCGCAAGGCCTGGGCCAATGGGGGTCACGTGGGTGTGTTGGGCCCGCATGTGGATCTGACATACTCCTACAACCATCTCGGAACCGGGCCTGCGGCCTTTGACGCGTTGCTGGCACTGGATCACACCGAAACCCGCAAGAAACCCAGCGTGATCATCGTGGGGCAGGCTGCGCTTGCCCGGGACGACGGCGCCGCGGTTCTGGCCGCTGCGATGGCGATGGCCGAGGCCACGGACTCCGGGCTGCTTGTCCTGCACACCGCTGCGGGCCGTGTAGGGGCGATGGATGTCGGTGCGGTGAATGACGACGGCATGGGCGCCGTCGGCGCGGCGGACGTGATCTACAACCTCGGAGCGGATGAGATCGAGATCGGCGAGGACGCCTTTGTCATCTATCAGGGCAGCCATGGCGACCGGGGCGCGCATCGCGCCGACGTGATCCTGCCGGGTGCGGCCTATACCGAGGAGCAGGGGCTTTTCGTCAACACCGAAGGCCGTCCGCAACTGGCCTTGCGCGCCGGGTTTGCCCCCGGCGAGGCAAAGGAAAACTGGGCGATCCTGCGCGCGCTCTCTGGTGAGTTGGGCACAACCCTGCCGTGGAACACCCTCGCCGGGCTGCGACAGGCGCTGGTCAGGGATGTGCCGCATCTCGCAAAGATCGACGAAGTGCCGGAAAACACATGGCAAATGCCAGACCCAGGCCCGCTTGGGGATGCGGATTTCCAATATGCTGTCCGGGACTTTTACCTGACCAACCCGATTGCGCGGGCCTCGCAGCTCATGGCTGAGCTGTCCAAGGGGGCGAAATCCCGCGCCGCAGCACCTCTCGCGGCGGAATAAGTGCGCATGGGCGCGGTGATAACCCTGACTGCGGCGGCCTCCCTGGCGGGATGCACGGCGCCACAGGTCGCGGACGCGCCTTTCACCCCGGTGTATGAAGGTGTGGATACACGCCTTCTCGAAGGGGATCTTGTGAATTTTCACGTGCAGATGCGCGGCGCGCGCGGCACGGCGGATGTGGATCACTACGCCGAATGCGCCGCCGCGCAATACGCGCTGATCCGGGGTTATGGTTTCGCGCGGCATTTGCGCACGACCGTCAATGAGGAGGGTGGCGTGTGGCGCGGAGATGCGGTTTACACCATCTCGGCTGCGCTGCCCCGCGGGCTCAAGACCATCGACGCCGAAGTGGTGGCGCTGGCCTGTGCCGAGAATGGAATTCCGATGGTGTGAGGACCTGATGGCAAACTTCTTTTCCACCACTTACACGGGCATGGCGCTGGTCATCGTTGCGCAGATCCTTCTGGTTCTTGTGCCGCTGCTTGTCAGTCTCGCGTTCCTGATGTGGGGCGACCGCAAGGTCTGGGCCGCCGTGCAGATGCGCCGTGGACCCAACGTGGTGGGGGTCTTCGGACTGCTGCAAAGCTTTGCCGACTTCCTCAAGTACATCGTCAAGGAAGTGGTGGTGCCCGCCGGCGCCGACCGCTTCGTGTTTTTCCTCGCCCCCATGGTCAGCCTCGTGATGGCCTTCATCGCCTGGGCGGTGATCCCCTTCAACGATGGCTGGGTGATTGCAGATATCAACGTGGCGATCCTGTACGTCTTCGCGATTTCCTCGCTCGAGGTCTACGGCGTCATCATGGGGGGCTGGGCGTCGAACTCCAAGTATCCGTTCCTCGGGTCCTTGCGCTCTGCCGCGCAGATGATCTCTTACGAGGTTTCCATCGGCCTGATCATCATCGGTGTGGTGATTTCCGCGGGATCGCTGAATTTTGGTGAAATCGTCGCGAGCCAATCCGGCGCGGGTCTGCTGAGCTGGTACTGGCTGCCGCATTTTCCCATGCTGATCCTGTTCTTTGTGTCGGCGCTGGCTGAAACCAATCGCCCGCCCTTCGATCTGCCCGAAGCTGAATCGGAACTGGTCGCGGGCTATCAGGTGGAATACTCCTCGACGCCATTCTTGCTGTTCATGATCGGTGAACTGACCGCCGTGGTGCTGATGTGCGCGCTGATCACCCTGATGTTCTTCGGCGGCTGGCTGTCGCCGATCCCGGGGTTGCCTGATGGTCTGTTCTGGATGGTCGGCAAGATCGTTCTGGTGTTCTTCTTCTTTGCGATGGTGAAGGCGATCACGCCGCGTTATCGCTATGACCAGCTGATGCGCCTTGGCTGGAAAGTGTTCCTGCCCATGAGCCTCGTCTGGGTGGTGTTTGTGGCCTTCGCGGCAAAGTTTGGCTGGTTCTGGGGTGTCTATGCCCGCTGGGCCGTGGGGGGCTGATGCGGATGCGCGGACGGTTGTCGATCCTCCCTTCGATGTTGCGCGACCGGAAACGGTGTGTTTCTGCACCCCTTGCGGGTGGGGGCGGTGGTTTTGGACCTGTGAGTGGTATTGTCAGGCCATCTGCGTGCGGCGTGCACGCGTTTGCCAAGACAGGAGAATCCTATGTCTGATCTCAAAGATGCCATCCTCGACGCCAAATACATCGACATGATTTCGCTAGGCGATTTCGTCGTCCGCGACTGTGGTCTTCCGGATATGGATGCCGACGGCAACCTGATGCCGCAGGCGAATGAAATCGCGGCGGCGCTGTTCCGCTGGGCTGCGGACATGCAGGCCGACGGCGGTGCCCCGGTGCCCGCGTCCCCGGCGAGCGTTCCCGCACCCGCACCCGAGGCCACGCCGGAACCCATGGAAGATCCCGTCGAAGAGGTGACGCCGGAGGCCGACTCCGACGCAGAAGACAAAAGTGAATACGACGAGTTCGGCGATCCCGTGATGGACGCCGTAGAAGCCGAGCGGCTCGAAGAGACGCGCGAGGCGGAGGCAGAGGAGACCGCGTGATATGACGCAAATCGACTACGGCCGCGCCGCGAAATACTTTTTGCTCGCGGATTTCATGAAGGGCTTCCAGCTTGGGTTCAAATACTTCTTTGCGCCCAAGGCCACTGTGAACTACCCGCACGAAAAAGGACCGCTCTCGCCCCGTTTCCGGGGCGAGCACGCGTTGCGCCGTTATCCCAACGGCGAAGAGCGCTGCATTGCCTGCAAGCTGTGCGAAGCGATCTGCCCCGCGCAGGCGATCACCATCGATGCGGAACCGCGCGATGACGGCTCGCGCCGTACGACGCGCTACGACATCGACATGACAAAATGCATCTATTGCGGGTTCTGCCAGGAGGCCTGCCCCGTGGACGCCATCGTCGAGGGCCCGAATTTCGAATTTGCCACCGAGACCCGCGAAGAGCTGTTCTACAACAAGGACAAACTGCTTGAGAACGGTGATCGCTGGGAGGCGGAGATCGCGCGCAACCTCGAAATCGACGCGCCGTATAGATGATCCAAGCGTCCGCCGATCTCAGCGCCTATGAAAAGGGCCGGGCCTTCACCGAAGAGACCAATCCGGGCATGGAAGATGCCTTGCGCGCCCGGTACGAGCACCTGCTCCCCGGGCTGGCGCGAGATCTGGTGGAATTGAACGGGCGCATCTATCCGCGCGGCGTGCTTGATCCCAAGGTGCGCGAACTGCTGACCATTGCCGCGCTGGCGGTGCAGGGCGCTCAAACCGCACCGCAACTCAGGATCCATGTGGCGGCGGCGCGCAAGCTGGGGTCCAGCCGCGAAGAGATTGCAGAGGCGATTTACCAGATGGGCCTCTACGGCGGCATGCCCGCGATGTTCAATGCGCTGAACGCCGCCATGGCGGTCTTTGACGCAGAGGAGCCCGTGGCATGACCGGCAAAACGCCCCTCGAAGCCATGATGGAGCAATCCCAGCAAATGGCGCAGGAGATGGCGAAGGCCATCAACCCGTCACTGGCGTCTTTTGACCCGAAGGCGATGGAATCGCTCTGGCCGACGATGTCCAGGGAAGCGATGGACATGTGGTTCGGCAAAGGCATGTCGAAGAACGGTCTCGACGCCAAGACGCGCCTGCTGCTGACACTCGCCGGGCTGACCATGCAGGGCGCCCATGCGGACACGGCGGTGCGCATGGCCGTGCGTCACGCAACCGAAGCTGGCGCCACCGAAGAAGAAATCGCGGAGACGATCACCCAGATGTCGATTTTCGCCGGCCTCCCTGCCATGAACCGCGCGCTGGAACTGGCGCGTGATGCCATGTCTGACAAAAAGGATGACCCATCATGATGGCTTTTGCCTTTTACCTCTTTGCGCTTGGCGTGGTTGCGGGCGGGCTGTTCACGGTGATCAGCCGAAACCCGGTGCATTCGGTGCTCTGGCTGATCCTTGCCTTCCTGTCGTCCTCGGGCCTCTTCGTGATGATGGGCGCGGAATTCGTCGCGATGCTGCTGATCATCGTTTACGTGGGCGCGGTCGCGGTGCTGTTCCTCTTTGTGGTCATGATGCTCGACGTGGATTTCGCCGAACTCAAGGCAGAGATGGCGCAATACATGCCGTTGGCGCTGTTGATCGGGATGGTGATCCTGATGCAACTGGCCATGGCCTTTGGCGCATGGCAAAGCTCTGACCTCGCCGTCAACCAGCTGTCCGCCCCTGCGCCGGACGGGGTGACAAACACTGCGGCTCTGGGTCTGATCCTTTACGATCAGTACTTTATCCTCTTCCAGCTGGCGGGCCTGATCCTGCTGGTGGCGATGATCGGTGCCATCGTGTTGACGCTGCGCCACCGTCAGGATGTCAAGCGTCAGGATATTCTCGCGCAGATCTACCGCGATCCCGCGAAAGCGATGGAACTCAAAGACGTCAAGCCCGGGCAGGGTCTGTGAGCCGGGGCACTGGCATAATGCGATCTGCGCCCTCGGGGCGCGGCTTAACGCCGACTGTGGGGCCGTCCACATGACCGGGATATGGGAGGTTGTCTTTTCGCCCACCGGGTTGGCGCTGTACCTCGGTTTCTGGGTTTTCAAGCTGACCCTCGGGGTCTGGCTATTGAACAAGGCGCTGGTCTACGTGCCGGTGCGGGTAAAGGCAAAATGGCGGGCGAGAGCCCCTTTCCTGAAGGGACGTCAGGCAAAGTGACACGCACGGGGCTGCAGATACTGGCCCTCGGCCTCGGATTGCTCTGTGTCGAGGCCGCGGAGGCACGCGCGCCATGCGCCGCCCGCGAGGGTTGGAACGCGCATGTGCACAGCCATAGGGACCTTGGGTTTCGGCGTGTCGGCTGGACCTGGTCCTGGAGCGCGGAAGGCGTGGCCGATGATCTGCACGTAATGGACTGCCAAAGCGGCGAGGGGCTTGCCGTGCGCGCAAGGGCCGAACGCATGACCAACCCCATTGCCTATGACAAACGCAAGGGCGCCAGCGCCCTGATCGCGCAGCAGGCCAACGCGCCGCATTTCTTTCGCCTCGACACTCTGGCAGACGCACTGGCAAGACAACGCCTGCCCGCGGAGCGATTCACGGCCCTGGCAGAGCCCTGCGCCTGCGCTGCCTTCTATCCCGGGGTCTTTCCCGGCAAAAATGACGCCGGGGTGGCCCTCGGCAGACACGACATGAGGGACCCATGATCGGATTGGAGCATTACCTGACAGTGGCGGCAACGCTGTTTGTCATCGGCATCTTCGGGCTGTTTCTGAACCGGAAGAACGTGATCATCCTGTTGATGAGCATCGAATTGATGCTGCTTGCGGTGAACATCAATCTCGTGGCCTTCTCGACCCATCTGGGGGACATGGTGGGCCAGGTGTTCACGCTCTTTGTCCTGACGGTTGCCGCTGCAGAAGCGGCCATTGGTCTCGCGATCCTCGTCTGCTTCTTCCGGAACCGCGGCACCATCGCGGTCGAAGACGTCAACGTCATGAAAGGCTAAGTCGAATGGCCCGCTCCACGATGAGTACCCTTCATCTTTACCTGAGCCCGCGCTGCTCTCTGGCGCTGTTTCATGAACTCCAGTCCACGGTCAGCGGGGGGCGCGCCTAATGGAATCCATCATCCTCTTTGCCCCGCTCGTCGGGGCGCTGATCGCGGGATTTGGCTGGCGGTTGACGGGCATCCGCGGCGCGCAGTGGATCTCGACCGGGTTGCTCTTTCTCGCCTGCGCCTTTTCGTGGATCATCTTCTTCCAGCACGGACCTGACACGGAACATGTTCAGGTCGCACGCTGGATTGAATCGGGCACGCTTTCGACCGATTGGTCGATCCGCCTTGACCGGCTGACCTCGACCATGCTGATCGTGGTGACCACGGTCTCTGCGCTCGTGCACCTGTATTCCTTTGGGTACATGGCGCATGACGACAACTTCCGCGACGGTGAAGAGAGCTACAAACCGCGCTTCTTCGCTTACCTGTCGTTCTTCACCTTCGCCATGCTGATGCTGGTCACCTCCGACAATCTGGTCCAGATGTTCTTTGGCTGGGAAGGGGTTGGCGTCGCCTCTTACCTGTTGATCGGGTTCTACTACCGCAAACCCTCCGCCAACGCGGCGGCGATCAAGGCCTTTGTGGTCAACAGGGTTGGTGACTTCGGTTTTGCGCTGGGGATCTTTGCGCTGTATTTCCTCGTGGACAGCGTGCGGTTCGACGACATCTTTGCGGCCGCGCCGCAACTGGCCGAGACGCAGATCACCTTCCTTTGGACGTCGTGGAATGCGGCGGAGCTGTGCGCCTTCCTGCTGTTTATCGGTGCGATGGGGAAATCTGCGCAGCTCTTGCTGCACACCTGGCTGCCGGACGCGATGGAGGGGCCGACGCCTGTGTCCGCGCTCATCCACGCCGCGACCATGGTGACGGCAGGTGTCTTTCTTGTCTGTCGCATGTCCCCGATCATGGAGTTCGCGCCCACGGCGACGGGGTTCATCACGTTCCTCGGCGCTTTCACAGCCTTCTTTGCCGCGACGGTGGGTCTTGTTCAGACCGACATCAAGCGCGTGATTGCCTATTCGACCTGCTCGCAGCTGGGGTACATGTTCGTGGCAGCCGGTGTTGGTGCATACCCGGTGGCGATGTTCCACCTCTTCACGCACGCCTTCTTCAAGGCGATGCTGTTTCTCGGTGCGGGCTCGGTGATCCACGGGATGCACCACGAGCAGAACATGCAGAACTATGGCGGGCTGCGCAAAAAGCTGCCCTATACCTTCTGGGCGATGATGATCGGCACTCTGGCGATCACAGGTGTGGGCATCCCTCTGACTGGCTGGATCGGGTTTGCCGGCTTTGTGTCCAAGGACGCGGTCATCGAAAGCGCCTATGCCGGTACGCAAGGCGGCTTTGCCTTCTGGGCGCTGGTCGTCGCGGCCCTGTTCACCAGCTTTTACAGCTGGCGTCTGATGTTCCTGACCTTCTATGGCAAGCCGCGTGGCGACAAGCACACGCATGAACATGCGCATGAAAGCCCGATGGTGATGTTGGTGCCTTTGGGCGTGCTTGCGCTGGGTGCGATTTTCTCAGGGATGCTGTGGTACAAGAGCTTCTTTGGCCATACCGATCAGGTGGGCAAATTCTTTGGCCATCCCTATGGCCACGAAAGTGCCGAAGGCACGCCGGAAGTGGTCTGGCCGACAGGGCACATGGCCACCGGTCATGGTGATGAACATGGTGATGCGCACGGCGACGATCACGGCGATGATCACGGTGAGGCCAAGGGCGATGATCACGGCGACGGGCACGACGACCATCACTATGTCTTTGCTGGTGCACCGGGGCAGGGGGCGATCTACATGTCCCCCGACAACAGCATCATCGATGACGCGCACAAGGTGCCGACCTGGGTCAAGCTATCCCCCTTCGTGGCGATGGTGCTCGGCTTTATCGTGGCCTACTGGTTCTACATCGTGAACCCGAAGCTGCCGGTCAGACTGGCCGAAAACCAGCGCCCGCTGTACCTTTTCCTGCTGAACAAATGGTACTTTGACGAGATCTACGACTTCCTCTTCATCAAACCGGCCAAGGCGCTGGGGCGGATCCTGTGGAAACAGGGCGACGAGGCCGTGATCAAGGGCGGGATCAACGGGTTGGCCATGGGCATCGTGCCCTTCCTGACCCGTCTCGCAGGGCGCGCGCAGTCTGGCTACATCTTCACCTATGCCTTCGCGATGGTGATCGGGATGGCTGTTCTGATCACCTGGATGACCATCTCCGGAGGGGCACAGTAACATGTCCAACCTGCTTTCCATCGTCACCTTCCTGCCCGCGCTGGCGGCGCTGATCCTCGCGGTTTTCCTGCGGGGGGAGGACGCGGCGGCGCAGCGCAACGCCAAATGGTTGTCGCTGATCGCGACCTCGGCGACCTTCCTGATTTCGCTCTTCATTCTGTTCCAGTTCGACGCCTCGGACACGGGCTTCCAGATGGTGGAAGAGGGTGAATGGATCATGGGGCTCGACTACCGGATGGGCGTCGACGGTATCTCCGTGCTCTTCGTGATGCTCACAACCTTCATGATGCCGCTGGTGATCGCGGCCTCCTGGGACGTGAAGCACCGCGTGACCGAATACATGATCGCATTCCTCGTGCTGGAAACGCTGATGCTCGGTGTCTTCATGGCGCTGGACCTGATCCTGTTCTACCTCTTCTTCGAGGCGGGCCTGATCCCGATGTTCCTGATCATCGGCATCTGGGGCGGAAAGGCGCGGATCTACGCCTCGTTCAAGTTCTTCCTCTACACGTTCTTCGGCTCGGTGCTGATGCTGGTGGCCATGGTGGCGATGTTTGCCGACGCCGGTACGACCTGCATCGGGGCCTGCGATGTGTCGCTGTTGACCCACAACTTTGCCTCCGAGGATTTCAAGGTGCTGGGCATCCACGTGGTGGGCGGGATGCAAACCATGCTGTTCCTCGCCTTTTTCGCCAGTTTTGCGGTGAAAATGCCCATGTGGCCGGTGCACACCTGGTTGCCGGAGGCGCACGTGCAGGCGCCCACCGCGGGGTCTGTCGTTCTGGCGGCGATCCTGCTCAAGATGGGTGGGTACGGTTTCCTGCGCTTCTCGCTTCCGATGTTCCCGGTGGGCTCCGACGTGATGGCGAATTTCGTCTTCACGCTCTCGGTGATCGCGATCATCTACACCTCGCTTGTGGCGCTGGTGCAGGAAGACATGAAAAAGCTCATCGCCTACTCCTCTGTTGCGCATATGGGCTATGTGACCCTCGGGATCTTTGCCGCCAACCAGCAGGGGATCGATGGCGCGATCTTCCAGATGATTTCCCACGGGTTCATCTCTGGCGCGCTGTTCCTGTGTGTCGGTGTCATCTATGACCGGATGCACACGCGCGAGATCGATGCCTATGGCGGCCTCGTCAACCGCATGCCGGCCTATGCGCTGATCTTCATGCTCTTCACCATGGCCAATGTGGGCCTGCCCGGCACCAGCGGCTTTGTCGGGGAATTCCTGACGCTGGCCGGGATCTTTCAGGTCAACACCTGGGTGGCCGCCGGTGCCACCACGGGCGTGATCCTCTCGGCGGGCTATGCGCTCTGGCTCTACCGCCGTGTTGTCATGGGGGACCTGATCAAGGAAAGCCTGAAGACCATCAAGGACATGACCACCCGCGAAAAGGCGATCTTTGCGCCGCTCGTGGTGATGACGATCTGGATGGGGATCTATCCGGCCCCGATCCTCGACCGCATCGGGCCGAGCGTCGAGGCGCTGGTATCCGGCTATGACATCGCGCTGGAAGGCGCTGGCCGTGGCGGGCATGAGACCCGTCTGGCCGAAGTGGACCAACACTAGGCGCGCCCGTCGCGGGGCGATCCCGCGACAGGGCGGCGCAAGCAAAGGAGACGGGAGATGATCTCGGCTGATCTGAACATCATCCTGCCGGAAGTGATCCTGGCCGTATACGCGATGCTCGCGCTCGTCGGTGCGGTCTACACGAAGAAAGACGCGCTGGCGCCGATGCTGACCTGGGCGACCGCTGCGGTGTTCGTGCTGGTTGCCATCTGGATTGGCGTCACCGGCGAAGGCACGCATGGCGCCTTTGGCGGGATCTTCGTCGATGACGGTTTCGCGCGCTTCGCCAAGGTGATGATCCTTGTGTCCGCGGCGGCGGTGCTCTTGATGTCCGAAGGGTATATGGCCAAGCGCGACCTCCTGCGGTTCGAATATCCGCTGCTGGTGACGCTGGCCGCGGTGGGCATGATGGTCATGGTCTCTGCCGGTGACCTGATGGTGCTCTACATGGGGCTCGAATTGCAGTCCCTGTCGCTTTATGTCGTCGCCTCCTTGCGCCGCGACAGCGCCAAATCGACCGAAGCCGGGCTCAAGTACTTTGTGTTGGGGGCGCTGTCTTCCGGTCTGCTGCTCTACGGTGCCTCGCTGGTCTATGGCTACGCTGGCACGACCGAATTTGCGGGCATCATCCAGACCGCCGAAGAGGGGCACCTCTCCATCGGGTTGCTGCTGGGGCTCGTGCTGCTGATCGCCGGTCTGGCGTTCAAGGTCTCTGCCGTGCCTTTCCACATGTGGACACCAGACGTCTACGAAGGCGCGCCCACGCCGATCACGGCCTTCTTCGCCACCGCGCCCAAGGTTGCGGCCATGGGGCTTTTCGCGCGGGTCATGTTTGACGCTTTTGGTCAGGCGACGGCAGATTGGGGACAGGTGGTGGCGCTTTTGTCGGTTCTGTCCATGTTCCTCGGTGCCATTGCCGCGATCGGGCAACGCGATATCAAGCGTCTGATGGCCTATTCCTCCATCGCCCACATGGGGTACGCCCTGATGGGGCTGGCCGCGGGCAGTGAGATCGGTGTGCAGGCCATGCTGCTCTACATGGCGATCTACGTGACGATGAACGTTGGCACCTTTGCCTTTATCCTCCTGATGGAACGCGACGGCCAACCCGTCACCGACATCCACGCGCTTGGCATGTATTCCAAACGCGAACCGGGCAAGGCGCTGGCCATGCTGGTTTTGCTCTTCAGCCTCGCGGGTGTGCCGCCGCTTTTGGGTTTCTTTGCGAAATACGGCGTGCTCTTGGCTGCGGTCGAGGCGGATCTGGTCTGGCTCGCGGTGGCGGGCGTCGTGGCCTCCGTGATTGGCGCCTATTACTACCTGCGCATCGTCTTCTTCATGTATTTCGGCGACGAGACCGAGGAGGCGCTCGACAAGCCCACATCGCCGGTGCTCTCGGGCTTCCTTGCGGCCTCTGCGCTGATCCTGATCCTCGCGGTGTTCAACCCGCTGGGTCTGTCGGTGGATGTGCAGGACATAGCGCAGGCCGCGGCCGAGGGGCTGGTCAACTGAGGCGCTCCGGGCGTGCCCTGACGGGGTGCGCACCCCGCGCACCCCGCGCGGGCCGCGCATGAGCTGGCCCGCGGGCTATGGTCGCGAGATCCTTGCCGAAGTTGACAGCACGAATGCACAGGCGGCGCGGCGCGCGCCTTCCCTGAAGGGGCCGGAATGGATCTGCGCGCTGCAACAGACGGCCGCAAGGGGTCGTCGCGGTCGGGCCTGGGTCAGTCCGGCCGGTAATTTTGCCGCCTCGCTTGTGATGCGCCCCGGCGATCCGCCAGACAGGCTGGCCCTGCGATCCTTCGTGGCGGCGCTGGCCTTGCACGATGCCTTGGCCGAAGTCACCGGGACCGATGCAGGGCTCGCGCTGAAATGGCCCAATGACGTCTTGCTCAACGGTGGCAAGCTGGCGGGCATCCTGCTGGAAGGGGTGGCACCGGCGGGCACGCTGGTCATCGGCATCGGTGTGAACCTGATTGCCGCGCCCGACAACAAGACGCTGGAGCAAGGCGCCGTGCCGCCGGTGTCGCTGCTTGCGGAAACCGGTGTGCGTGTGACGCCGCAAACCCTGCTCGATGCGCTTGCCGCGGCCTTTGCCCGACATGAGACCGCGTTTGCCACCTATGGATTTGCGCCAATCCGCACCGCCTGGCTGGCAAAAGCCGCGCGTTTGGGCGAAGAGATCACCGCCCGCACCACCAGAGAGAGTCATCACGGCCGCTTTGAGACGGTGGACGATGGGGGCCAACTTGTCCTAAACACCCTCCACGGTCGCGTTGCCATCGCTGCCGCGGACGTGTTCTTCTGAAAGGCCCCCGCCCATGCTGCTTGCCATTGACTGCGGCAACACCAACACCGTGTTCGCGCTATGGGACGGGGCGCGCTTTGTTGCGACCTGGCGCATGGCGACGGAGCATCAGCGCACGGCGGACCAGTATTACGTCTGGCTGTCCAGCCTGCTCGCGCTGGAAAAGATCGAGGCCAGGATCACCGATGTGATCATCTCTTCGACGGTGCCACGCGTGGTCTTCAACCTGCGCGTTCTGGCGGACCGCTATTTCAACACCCGCCCGCTGGTCGTGGGCAAGGAAGACTGTGGCCTTCCGGTCGAGGTGCGCGTAGACGAGGGCACACAGGTCGGCCCGGACCGTATCGTCAACACCGTGGCGGGCTTTGACAAATATGGCGGGAATCTGATCGTTGTCGATTTCGGCACCGCGACCACCTTTGATGTGGTGGCCGAGGATGGTGCCTACGAAGGCGGCGTGATCGCGCCGGGTGTGAACCTCAGCCTTGAGGCGCTGCACCAGGCCGCCGCTGCGCTGCCACATGTGGACATCTCCAAGCCGCAGCGCGTGGTGGGCACCAACACCGTGGCCTGTATGCAGTCGGGCGTCTTCTGGGGCTACGTTGGCCTCGTGCGCGAGATCTGTGAACGTATCAAGGCGGAGCGCGGCCGCGACATGACCGTGATTTCTACCGGGGGGCTGGCGCCGCTGTTTCAACAGGCGGTCCCGCTCTTTGACAAATTCGACGAGGTGCTGACCATGCATGGTCTCACCGTCATCTACAATTTCAATAGAACCGAGGCATACGGATGAGCGCTGAGCGCCTGATTTATCTCCCCCTGGGAGGCGCCGGCGAGATCGGCATGAACTGTTACGTCTATGGCTACGGAAAGCCGGGCGAAGAGCGGCTGATCGTGGTCGACCTCGGCGTGACTTTCCCCGACATGGACAGCACGCCCGGCGTGGACATCATCTTTCCCGACATCAGCTGGCTGAAAGAGAACCGCAACCGCATCGAGGCGATCTTTGTCACCCACGCCCATGAGGATCACGTGGGCGCCGTTGGTCATACGTTCGAGACGCTGGGCGCGCCGATCTATGCGCGTGCCTTCACCGCGAACATCGCGCGGGGCAAGCTGGCGGACTACGGGGTCGAGGGCAAATCTGTCCGGACCTGCTCCAAATGGCCCGAAACCGTGCAGGTTGGTCCCTTTACAGTGGGGTTCCTGCCGATTTCCCACTCCATCCCGGAATCCAGTGCGTTGGTGATCGACAGTCCGGAAGGCCGGGTCATTCACACAGGCGATTTCAAACTGGACAAGAATCCGCTGGTCGGCGAGGCGTGGGATCCCGCGCTTTGGGCCGAAGTGTCGGCACCGGGGGTGCGGGCGCTGGTCTGCGATTCGACCAATGTCTTTACCCGCCACCCGGGCCGGTCTGAAGAGATCGTCGGACCCGCCGTGGAAACCCTCGTGTCGGAGGCTCGGCACATGGTGGTCGCGACCACCTTTGCCTCCAACGTGGCGCGCGTCCGGACCCTGGCCGAGGCAGGCGAACGCGCGGGCCGCTCCATCTGCCTTTTGGGGCGGGCGATGCGCCGCATGGTCGAGGCCTCGGTTGAAACCGGCGTGCTCGACCGGTTTCCCAAGGTTGTCAGCCCGGAAGACGCCAGTTCCATTCCGCGGGAAAACCTGATGCTGCTGGTCACCGGCAGCCAGGGCGAACGCCGCGCGGCCTCCGCACAATTGGCGCGGGGCAAGTTCAACGGGATCGAGCTGAAAGAAGGCGATCTTTTTCTGTTCTCGTCCAAGACCATCCCGGGCAACGAGCGGGAAGTCATCCGGATCATGAACCAGCTCTCGGAAAAGGGCGTGGACGTGGTCGATGACTCCATGGGGGACTTCCACGTTTCCGGTCACGCGAACCGGCCTGACCTTGAGACGATGCAGGATATCGTGCAGCCGCAGATCGTGGTGCCCATGCACGGCGAGCACCGCCACCTGCGCGAACACAGCCGCCTCGCCCAGACCAAGGGTCGGCAAGGCGTACTGGCGGTCAACGGGATGATGGTCGAACTGTCGGGCAACGCGCCGAAAGTCGTGGACTACATCGAGACCGGGCGGACCTATCTGGATGGCGCCGTTCAGATTGGCGCGTTGGATGGCATCGTCCGCGACCGGATCCGGATGGCATTGAACGGACATGTCGTGGTGACCGTGATCCTCGACGAAGAGGATGACCCGCTCGGAGAGCCATGGTGCGACGTCATGGGCCTGCCCGAGCAGGGGCGCAGCCACGTTCCGCTGATCGATGTGCTCGAAGAGGATCTGTCGCAGTTTCTGGGGCGGGCGGGTGGCAAGACGCTGACCGATGACGGCAAGCTCGAGGAGGGGCTGCGACGCGTGGCGCGGCAGACCAGCCAGAACGAGATCGGCAAAAAGCCCGAAGTGACGGTGGTGATCAGCCGACTCAGCTGACCTCTCGTGACAGGTGTTTCGCGAGGCTGCGCTTGAGAAGGTTCTGAAACAAGGGAGATATCTCGAACCGCATGCCTGCGGAATAGGCGGCCTTCCATATGATGCGGGCGGGGACCTCGCTGATGTCGAGGATCCGCAGGCTGCAACGCGTTCCCCGCAGGCCCACGATGGCCACGGGGTCAAATTCCACGCGCGCGCCGGTTTCAGAGATGTCGATGACTTTGCAGGGGATCTCGTATCCGTCCTGGATCGCCCGTCCGGGAATATTCAGGCGGTGGCGTCGGCTGCCGCGTCGGTCGGTGAAAGGGTCATGCGCGCCGTCATGTGACATGGCATCAGCCAGCGGTCTTTCGACCCGAGGCCGGGCCGGGGAGCGTGAGGCGCGGGGTCATTCCGGCGCGCGCGCGGGCGCCTGCACGCTGAATTTCTGGTCAAGATGCTTGATGAGCGCGGTGCGTGTCAGGTCCGAAATGACAAAGCGAAACCCCATTTCAAAGCGGTCCTGCCATGTAGATCGGAAGAGC
>JBELMB010000100.1:0-18502 GCA_042088665.1 Sagittula sp. | reverse complement strand
GGTCGTGAGCGCCGCGGCGATGAACGGCGGACGGTCGATGCTGTTTCCACCCAAGGATCCGACCCTGAGCCGCTTCGCGGAGTTCTTTATCGAGGAGGCCGTCTGGCGCAACGCGATGTTCAATTCGGTCGTGATCGCCACAGGCAGCGCCGCCCTCGCAGTTCTGATTGCATGGCCTCTGGCCTATGGCATGTGGAAACAGGGCGGCAAGGCGTCCAAGATCCTCGCGGGTCTGGGGGCCATGCCATTTGCGCTGCCGCCCATCGTTTTTGGCGTCGGCCTTGGCTTTTTCTGGAGCTTTGGCGGTGCGCTGGGGCATCTTTGGTCCGGCATTGTCAGCCACGCGGTCTTGTTGATGGCGCTGCCTTTGGTCACCGTCTCGATCGGGCTGCAGTCCATCGACCGCGCCCATATCGACGCGGCGTCGACCATGGGCGCCACCGAGCGCGTGATCTTTCGCACCATCATCCTGCCGCAGATGGTGCCCTATACGGCGTCTGGCTTTTTCTTTGCGCTGGTGCTCAGCTTTAACGAGTTCATCGTGATGTTCTTTGTCTCTGCATCGGCCTATTCCACGGTTACGCTGCAGATCTTCAATTCGCTCCGCAACGGGTTCACCCCGACGATGGCCGTGGCGGCAATCACCTTTATCGTGGTGTCGGTCGCGGTGTTTTCGCTGGTGGCCCGCTTTGGGGACCTTCCGCGTCTGATGGGCGCGGACCAAACAAAAACCTAGGAAAGGGGCGCTCATGCCACGTCAGCCGACGTTTGTTGGAAACACTGTTCTGCTCGTGATCGATATCCAGGCCTCGGCCTTTTTACCGCCGGCCGCACCGGGCGAAGGTGGCGGCATCCCGCATGTTGCGGATTACTCGGACCGGATGCGCCGCGCGCTTGAGGTGATCCAGGCGGCGCGCGATGTGGACATGCCCACGGTCTACATCCAGGAAATCCACCGCAAGAACAACATCGACTATGGCCGGGAACTGGACGGATCCGAGGGCATTCATTGCCGCGAAGACCACGCGGGCACAGCGATGCCGATGGAGATCACGGGCCAGCGGGACACGGATTACTTTGTGCCCAAACGCCGGTATTCGGCATTCTTCGGCACCGATCTCGAGATCTTGCTGAAGGGGCTGAAGGCCGAAACCCTGATCATGATCGGCGGAATGACGGATGTCTGTGTGCACTACACCTTTGTCGATGGCCATCAGCACGACTACTATTGCCGCGTCGTCGAAGACAGCTGTGGCGGCACCTCAGAGGCGGCACATCAGGCGTCCATCAACGCGATGGAGTACCTGCAGGAAGGTGCGGTGCTGAGCAATGCGCAGGTCATCTCCGAGATGAAAAGCATCCGCCAAGCCGCGGAATGAGACGGCAATGATTGCGGCGCAGGATCTTCAGGGCCACTGGCAGCGCGACTGGATCAAGGCGCCCGGTTTTGAGGATCACACGACCCGCGTGCACTGGTTGCAGGCGGGCGACCTGTTTGCCGACATTCGGGTGCCAAAGCTGCGGCCCGATCTGAGCGGCTGCGCTTGTCTTGCAGACGCGTCACCGGCGGATCTGGAGGCGCTCAGCCTTGCCGAAGGGTTTGCGGGCACCATCACCGTTGAGGATGGGGACTGCACATGGCACCGCGAGATGAACTGGCAGGGCCCACCCAAAGCGGCCGATATCGGGCGTATGTCGTTTGATGCCGAGGGCAGGCTGATCGAGGATGGCGTCCTCGCGGACTACCGGGAGCTTTGGGTCAAGCGTCCCACGCCGCCGTTGCGGGGCCATCGGCTGACTTGTGGCGATCAAAGCGCGATCCTGATTGAAAACGCCGAGGTTTTCCTCTTGGCTCTCGGCGCTCTGGAGGCAGATTTGCCATTTGGCAGCACCTATTGCCTCGGGCAATGGGAGGGGGAAAGCGGCGTTGCGGACCTCTCGACCAACCCGTTTTGCGAAGGCCAGACCGTCCTGACCCGGGGCGGCACGTTTACATGGCACGGGCCCGTGTTCGATGGATCACGCGTGCCCCAAACGCTTCACTTCAAAGGCTGATGTGCTTTTGCCGGAACTGTGGCGAGGTTTCGTGCCGCGCCATTGCAAACCCCGCAAAGCGGTCAATCCCATTCGCAACAGGGCAGGGCGGTCCCGTACCGAGGCACGGTACCCGAACAATGGTGGCTTTATCTGCTTTACTTTGGAAGCCTGTCCGTAAACATGGCGGCCCGAAAACGCGGTAGCCGGAGACTCGCCTGAAATGCAAATGACGACGCCAAATGTAGAGGTCATCGATTTCTTCAAGGGCAAGGCCCTCGCATATACGCGCGATCAGCTGAGATACGTCGCTGCCCAGTTTGTCGTTCCGTGCGAGTTCAAGATCGGCACGCACACCATGCAGCATACCTCGCTTGAGGATATCGAGTCTGCCTTTCAAACCTACCGTGAAAACCTTGTCAAACAGGACTATCGCGAAACAAGGGCGATGGTCGACTACGTGTCACAGGTCTCGCCCGACAGGATACAGTGTCTGGTCACATACACGAACTTTGGACATGACGGCGGTACTATCAGCACGGAATACGTGTCTTATTTCATGACAAGAACGCCCGAAGGGTTCTTGCGGATCTTGACCGCAGAATTTGTCGATGAGCCCAGAACCGATCTTTATGCAGGTATGGAAGACCGCATCGCGCCCTGACAGGTGCAGGGTGCCGAGCGTCTCACGTATTTTGGCCGGGTAAGCCTGTATTGCGACGCCGGTGCCCGCGCCTATTGCGAAATCCGCGTCGGCAATGAGGGCGTCGCCTCGGCGTATTGACTGGCGGAAACCTTCCAGACCCCGTCAAAAAAGGTCAATGTGGACAAGGCCATATAGTCTTCGACCAATATGAGGTCATGGTTGATCAGCCTTGTCTGATGACATCCCCGAATTGTATCGGGATCAACAAACTCGGCGATCGTGCAATATCGGACAAGCTCTGGCACGCTCAGCCGGATCATACGATCGACGAGCTTGTAAAAATAGCGCTCCAGCGTCTCTGAATCCTCGATCACGACCACCGTATCAAAGGTCTGCAACTTGTGTGGAAAGGAGAAATGGCTGGCATATCTCGACCCGTCCTTGTCGACAATTGCGGTGCCGATCTCATCCAGCAACTGCTGGTAAATCTCTTTGGCCCGTTGGCTGTCCTGGGTCATCGTCTCATCGCGTGGCTGCGCAGATCTTCCAGATTGGGTCAGCGCCTGTCTTCCCGGTTGCTTATCTGCAAACCGTCCTCAGAATGAAAGGCCTGTTCGTTTCGCATTGCAGCCATTCGGGACCTATTCCAGTGGAGAGCGGAACGCCTGATCGAGGCCGACATAGGCCGGGCCAAAACACGCGAGGCCTTTCTCGGTCAGAAAGGGGGCTGGCGCCGGCAGCACCACCACGGCGACCGATTGCCCGGTCCGGTAGTCGGGGTTTTGCACCGGCTGGCCTGTGTCGCTGTCAAACAGGCAGATCAGATCGGGGATGGTTGCATGGACCTCATCATCGAGCCAACTCACAAGGTTCTCGTTTTTCAGCGATATGCGGTAGCTCTGGCCTGCATGCGCGTCGGTCCCGCCAATGGTGATCGAGCCAAGGGTAAAGCCGCCCTCGGTGCGCCAGTCACAATCGGAAATCGCGCCTCGAAACACCACTGCGCCGTGCCCCTCGGCGGCCACGACCTGCGCGGTGTCTTTGCCCTCGGTCAAGGCGGTGCGAAAGGCGCGGCCAAGGGTCAAGGCCTTGCTGAGCGTGCCGGGGATGATCGCCTCGCGCAGAACGTGGGCGGGCAGCGCATGGTCAATTGCCGAAATGTCGTTTTCGCTGACAACGCAAAGGGCGCGCACGACAGCCTCGGCGCGCATGTCATCGGCGATATGTTCGAGGATCGTCACTTCGCCAAAGGCATTGGCCAGCACGATTGGCGCGGCGGGCAATCCGGCGATGTAGTAGGTGGAATGGGTGATCTCGGGAACCGCGCGGCCCGCGGGGTCGGCATCGATGATCTTGTGTCCCGACATGGCGGCGGCAAACATCGCCACGGCGGTGTTCGAGCCACCCATTTCGCAAGGCACCGTGCCGTAAAAGGGCTGGCCCATGTGGTCCTGGAACCGCTGATAGGCCAGCAGGATCGGCGTTTGGTCGGTGCGCGGCAGACGCGCATATTGCGCCTTTTCGTCGGCGGGCAAGTCAGAGATCGCCCCAAGCAGGTAAGGCGTGCAGATCAGGGCGTCGTCGGGAACCGTGTCGAGACTGACAAGATCAAAGGTTTTGCCCTCGGCCAAAGCCGCGTCAATATAGCCGATCCCTTCTGCCAGATCGCCGCCGCCACCGGTGCCCAGAATGGTGCCGCCCATCAGGATGTCGAGGATGTCCTCGCGTGTCAGAAGGCTCATGTCTTCAACCACTGCACGCGGTGGCCTTTGAAGGAATGCGCCTTGGGTGTGAGAGAGGCGGCTTTGGGGTCGTCAAACGCCCCGGTCGCCAGTGCCACGACCGGCGCGTCATCGATCGCCCCCAAAGTGCTGCCACATGTGGCGCAGAACGCCCGACTCGAGACATCGGAGGAACGATAGGTCGCAGGCTTGCCCCTGGTCCAGGTCACGGCCTCTGCGGGGTATTCGATCCATCCCAGAATGGGCCCGCCGGAGTGTTTTTGGCACATGGTACAGGAGCATGTATGCGGCTTGTCGCCTTTGCCCCGCACCTCAAAGCGGACCGCGCCGCACAGGCAGCCGCCCGCCAGAGTATTGGTCATCTCAGGCCTCCCAAAGCCGCAGGTAGTGGTCGACGATCTTGTCGAGGCGCGCCTTTCCAAAGGCCGGATCATGGCCACCATGCACCGTCGTCACGGCCATATCGCGCAGCCTGCGCAGGGTTGCTGCATAGGCCTCCACGCTCATGCCCGGCCCATTGTAGATCAGCGGGCCATCGTAAATCGCATCCGCCCCGAAAAGCGTGCCGGTGTCGTGATCAAACAGTCCAACCTGACCCGGAGAGTGGCCGGGCAGGTGCAAGACCTCTGCCTGCCAATCCCCAAGATCCACGGTGTCGCCGTCGACCACCAATCCGGTGGCTGGCGCCCCGCGCAGGACGTAGGCGTCTACGTCGTAGTCCTTCGATGGCAGGGCATCGATCAACAGCGGCCAGAGCGGTTCATAGCCCGCCTCTGCAAAGAGCTTGCGAAATGGCTCCGGGATCGTGTCTGACCGCAGGGAGTAGGCCCCGGGGGCGGCCAGTTCATCCGCCTCGATGGGATGAACAAGGCGCTGGTCGAACTCCTGCACGGCCCCGATGTGATCAACATGGGTGTGCGTGCTCAGGCATATCAGCGGTTTGTCCAGATCGGGCCGCAGGGCGTCGACAAAGGGCCGCAGCGGGGCGATGCCCATGCCGCTATCGATCAGGAGATCCGCATCGCGCCCCAGGACGAGGTGCATATTGGCGGAAAAAATCGGGTGAACGCGGGGTTCGGTGATCAGCCAGAGACCCTTGTTCAAGGGCTCGGCACGGTACCACTCGGGATCGACGGGAAGATCGGTCATCGTCGAACGACGCGAAAGGACAAGAGCGCCGAAGGCACGGCATGACAGGTTTGCATGGGCTTCTCTATTCGGTTGGGATCCCTGCTGGGGCTTTGCGAGGCGCGAGGTGCTTCGGTTTCAAAGCCCTCACCGGCCAGCTTAGCCCAGCATCCGAGGCGCGCAAACATTGGTCCACTGGTCTGGGGGGACTTGCCCATGGATGATGAAACATCGCGCAATCCTTGCGCCAGGTCTTGCAGGGGATTGCAGAAGATCGCCGGGGTCAGCCGCGTGTGATCACGCCAACAGCGCCTCTTGGAAGGGGAACCAGACAACAGCGGGCCGAATTATGCACCATCCAGATCTGCATGTTCCGGCAATCGGTGGCATGGCACAGGTTCACCGCATCAAAGAGCAGCATGCCGCCAAGATTGCGCTGTTGCCGTTCCGCCTGAAGCCACGCCAGACACTGCTGCCGCAGTCGCGTCTGGGTCACTTGTGGCATGGCCACAAGGTGCTGCTTTGCCGCTTCGAGTTGGAGCAAATCCACGCTGTCCGGAGTGCCGTCCATCACAGTCATCGCCGATTGTTCGACTCCGCGCTGAGATTGTTCGACGAACAGGAAAAGCGACTGGGCCGCGCAAGGAATGCATGCGAGCACAGCGCCCACCCATGTGTCCGCGACGCCAACATGGAAGGAGGAGACCACATCGGGATTGCAGGGGCGCAGTGGTTTGGTGGATCCGTGCTTTGCCTGTGCCACGATCCAACACGAAAGGCGGGGCGATGGCATGCATGTCGCAACCGGCGGCGCGCATTTTGGCGAAGCCGCGCCCCTCGGCAGGCATCGTCGGCGAGATGGGCGGATTGGTCCGGCAGGGCTTGACGCCCTTGGTGTCCGTACCGTTAGGCTGATCCCACGGCTTTTGCCAACCCATGGCCGCGGCACGACCCCGAAGAGCGAGAACGACGCAATGACTTCACCCTTTGATATCCCGACCGGCGCATTCAGAGGGCACGCACAACAAGAGGTCTGGCATCAGGAACCCGATCCGGAACTGTCGGATGTCGGCCCCGGCACACCCTGCGGGGAGTATCTGCGCCGCTATTGGATGCCTGTCGCGATGACGAACCAAGTCGGGGATTTGCCCTATCGGATCCGGATCCTGGGCGAAGACCTCGTGCTGTTTCGCGAAAAGAAAGAAGGCAGGCTGGGGCTGGTGCACCTGCATTGCTGCCACCGCAACATGAGCCTTGAATTCGGGATTGTCGAAGAGGGTGGCATCCGCTGTTCCTACCATGGCTGGAAATACGCCACCGACGGCACCCTGCTGGAAACGCCCTGCGAACCGCCCGCCTCCGGTGTGATCAAGAAGGCATGCCTCGGGGCCTATCCGGTCATCGAATACAAGGGGCTCGCCTTTGCCTATCTGGGGCCGCCGGACACCATGCCACCGTTTCCGGTCATGGATACCTTTGACGAACAGGGCGACGAGATGGTCCCCTATCTGATCCAGTCACCCTGCAACTGGCTGCAGGTCATGGAAAACGCCTGGGATCCCTTTCACACGGTGTACCTGCACACCAAATCCGTACGCTCGCAGTTCATTGACGCTTTTGCCGAGATGCCGATGATCGAGTTCTTCGAGCGCCCCTACGGTGATTTCTACACCAACACGCGGCGCGTCGGAGACATCATCTGGCTGCGGATTCACGACAAGATGCTGCCCTCCTTTACCCAGAACGGCGGGCATTTCCCGGTGCCCGAAGACAGCATGTACTTTGGCCGTTGCGGTCTGTCCCGGTGGATCACCCCGGTGGATGACACCAACACGATGGTCATTGCATGGCGGCACTTTCGCGAGGGCGAAGACCCGCGCGGCCTGACCGACAAATCCAAGGTGGGTTTCGGCACGACGGATTTTTATGGTCAGGGCGGTGACCGCAGCTATGAGCAGCGCCAGCGCGACCCCGGCGATTATGATGCATGGGTCAGCCAGGGGCCCAAGAACATTCACGCCCGCGAAAACCTCGCCTTTTCGGATCGTGGCGTGGCCAAAGTGCGCCGCAAGCTGCGCCACGCCATTCGCGCCGTGGTCGCGGGCGAGACGGCGGAGCAGCCCTCGTTGATCTACGATATGTCGCCGATCCCGACATATGGGGGCGACACGATGCTGCGCATCCCCGAACAGGACGGGCGCGACGATGGCGCCGTGCTGAAAGAGGTCGCGCACAGGGTGGCTGAAATCTACATGGCCGCCGACCATTTGTCGGGGGCGGAACGGCACGACAGGATCGTCGCCGCTCTCAAGGCATACGAGGCAAGCTGGTCATGACACGCATTCCAATCAATCCCGGTCGCGTCGACTGGTCCGGTGAAAACCCGGGCATCTATCTCAAGACCGATCCGCTCGGCGATTACACGGCTCTGGCGCTGTTTTTCCGGGTGGTTCTGTCGCCCCATGGTCGCGGTCACGCGGCCCTTGTTCTGGGCGCGCCCGACACCGCCGCGGGCTGGCCTGACGTGCCCAATCTGATCATGACGGACAACATGGCGATGATGCGCTGGATCGTCGAAGGTTGGGTGACAAAGATGCCCACCTTTGTCGGCAAGGCGGGATTGGACGCGATGACCTGGCTTGATTGCGACAGCGTCGAAAAGCAGCCCGGCGACCTCAAGACCCGGTATTCCGAAACGCTGCGCGGCTCTGACACCGAAGTGCAGTTGATCTGGAAAGACATGGGTCCCCCCATCCCGGTCGAGGTCACGGTCGAAAACTCGGCCACCAAGGCGCATGAGATGTATTCCGTGTTCCTTGAGGCGGGTGCCGCCGAGGTGCACGTCAACGGAACGCCCCTTCCGGGCGAGGTCGGACGGCGGCAGTTCTTTGGTCGTGACATGTCGACCGCCTTTCTGGCCTTTTCCGAAACCTGGGTCACGCCGGAGGGTTCCGATGCCGCTTGAGACGCCGATCACACCCGGGGCCGTCGACTGGACCGGCGAGAACCCGGGCATCCTGCTCAAGAATGCCGATGGCAGTTTCTCTGCGATGGCCTTGTTCTTCCGCGTGGCATGGTCGCCTGTCGGTCAGGGCCAGGCCTTGCTGCTCTATGGCACGCCGGAGGCGGCTGACGGCCCGCCGCATGCGCCCAACATCCTGCTCAGCGACAATCACGCGCTTGGTGAATTCCTGCGCGACAATTTCGTGGCGCGTCTGGGCGCTTTTTCCAGCATCCCGCCGTTTGCAAACCTCAGGCACGAACACGCGGGCACGGTCCGCACCAGCGGCGATCCCATGGGGAACCGCTATACGGAAACCATGTCGGGTGCGGGTGTGACCATTGAAATGGTGTGGGAAGACCTCCAGCCCCCCAAGGCCATCGAGATACCCCCCGAGCAGACAGGAACCAAAGCGCACACGATGTTCTCTCTTTTGGTCCCGGCTGAACGCGCCCAGATCATTGTCAACGGTCATGCCCTGCCCGGTGACGTGGGGCAAAGGGTGCAGGCGGGCTTTGAGACCACAACCGCGTTCCTGTACTTTTCGGAAACCTGGATTTTCCCGCCGGAGACAGAATGACCGTGCATCCGGCGGACCGTCTTTCCTTTGACCGCGCTGTCGTCACACAACCTGTCTGGAACCGGTTTGCCACAGCCGCAGAGGCCTTTGGCCTGCCTGCGTCGACCCTGTTGCATGCGGGGCCGCCCTTTGAAAGCCCGCAGGCTGCATCCCGCCCCATTCTGAATTCCGCTTGTGTTGCCGCCGTCTACGAAGGCCTCGCCGCAGATTTCGACAGCGCCGAAGAGGGCATTCTGGCCGGTGAGATCATCCTTGCCCCGGCTCAGGACTACGGCGTTGTCACACCCCTTGCAGCGGTGGTCAGCGCGTCAATGCCACTGCATGCGGTCTATGATGCGCATCGCGGCAAGATCTGCGTGTATGCGCCGATCAACGGTGGCTCTGCGCCTGCGATGCGGCTGGGGTTGCGCCAACGGGACGTTCTTGATCACATCCGCTGGCTGAATGGCCCCTTGTGCGATGTACTGGCGCAGGGCACGGGCGAAGGCATCGGTCTGCTGGATCTTGCTCTAGCGGGGCTGGCACAGGGGGACGACTGCCACGGCAGAACGCCCGCCGCCAACGCCGCCCTGATCGCGGAACTTGAGGCCCGCACCCCCGGTGGGATCGGGGATGCCGAGGCGCTGGATTTCCTGAAACGCTCGCCCTCCATGTTCCTGAACCTCTGGATGGCGGCGACCAAATGCGTGATGACCGCCGGGGCGGGCTTGGAGGGATCCGGGTTTGTCACGGCCGCCGGAGGCAATGGCGTGGACACGGGCATTCAGGTGTCCGGACGGCCCGGCCAGTGGTTCACGGCACCTGCCACGCCGCCCAAAGGCAAACTGGACAATGACATGCCTGCCACGCGCGCATTGCCCGCCATTGGCGACAGCGCGGTGGTCGAAGCCTTTGGCCTTGGCGCCATGGCGTTCCACCTTTCGCCTGCGCAAATGGAAAATCTGGGGGCGTTCCTGCCCGCGGACGCGGCCGCCCGTCGCGAGGTCCTGACGCTGGGCACGCATCCGGATTTCGGCGCATTTGACCTGCGGTTGGGGATCTCGGTGCATGCGGTCGTCGAGACCGGCGCAACACCCGTGATCGGGCTTGGCATTCTAGACATCGAAGGCAAGGCCGGGCGGATGGGCGGTGGCATCTACGAGATGCCCCTGTCGCCTTTCGAGGCGGCCGTTCACGCGTTGGCATCATGAAATCCGCAACCGACATCGTACGTGACATCCGTGCGGGCACCACGACAGCCGCCGCGACCATGCGTGCATCTCTGGATGTGATCGAGGCGCGGGAGCCTTCGCTCCATGCCTTTGTCCATCTCGATCCCGAAGCGGCCATGGCCCGCGCGGAGGCCGCAGACCGGTCCGGGCAAGCCGGTCCGCTGCAAGGCGTGCCTTTCGCGATCAAGGACATCTTTGACACGGATTTTGCCCCGACGGGGTGGGGGTCGCCCATCTACAGCGGCTTTCACCCCCCGCGCAACGCCGCCAGCGTGGCGCTGATGATCGCGGCGGGGGCCGTCCCGGTGGGCAAGACCGTGACCACCGAATTTGCCTTTTTCAATCCGGGCCCGACGGACAACCCCAGCGCGCCGGGCCATACGCCGGGCGGCTCGTCTTCGGGGTCCGCCGCCGCTGTCGCGAGCGGCATGGTGCCCTTGGCGTTCGGGTCTCAAACAGCGGCATCGGTCATCCGCCCCGCGGCCTTTTGCGGCGTCCTTGGCTACAAGGCGAGCCTTGGTGACTTGCCGCTCGAAGGCGTCATGGGGTTGTCGCCCAGCCTCGACTCCCTTGGGCTCTTGGGCCGACACGTCGAGGACCTGTGCCTCGCCCGTGCGGTGCTCGCTGGCGGGGACGGTGCCTTGCCGGACATGGGCGATGGGTGTGTCCCAAGGATCGGCGTCATGCGCGGTCCGCATTGGTGGGACGGCACGATAGAGATGCGGGACGTCGTGCAAGGCGCCGTCGACACATTGGCCTCGGCAGGGGCCGTGATCAGTGAGCTTGCCCATCCCGCCCTCTTTGCCGAGCTGACCGATGCCCATGCGACGGTGATGGCCTTTGAGGCGGCGCGCGCCCGCGCAGATGAAGTCGCCAAACACCCCGAAGCGATCAGTGCGATGTTTCTGGATCTCGTGACAAAGGGTCCGAGCATTGACCGCGGTGCCTACCTTGGCGCCTTGGAAAAACGCACGGTCGCGCAGCGGCTTCTCGCGCCGATGTTTCTGGACTGTGACGTCATCCTTGCGCCCGCTGCCTTGGGGCCACCGCCGGTGGGTCTGACGGCGACGGGCGACCCGATCATGTCCCGGTCTTGGACCTTGTTGGGCTTGCCTGCGCTCAGTGTTCCCGCGGGCAATGGCCCCCAAGGGGTCCAGCTTCTGGCACGGCACGGCGCGGACGACCTGCTGCTTGGCGTCGGGAAATGGGTCGCTGACAGGTTGTCGGGGCGAGCAGACCGGCCAGATCGGCAAGACCGGCCGTAGACGCCTGAGCCCGATTGCAAGCCATGACCGGCGGCCTTGCTGCTTCTGGCCCGGACAGGATCGGACTGGGTACTCTGCGCCAATCCCGACTTCACAAGGCGAGGTTCTGCGTGGGACGGCGCGCAGGCCCCCATGTGGCACCCAAGCCCGTCAGGCTGTTGGCCTTGCCGGAACATCAATGGTTGGGGGAGGGCGGCTCCCGAACCCGCGCGGCGGGGCCCTCGGGATAAGCGTTCGGGCCAGTCAACGCGCCGGAGGCCCCTTTGCGTTCAAGGGGCCCCCGGCAAAGGCGGGCGGGTTACTGGTTGGCGAAATAGTCTTCGCAGATGCCTTCGCGGTAGACGTCTGCCGTACAGCAATGCAGCCCGCCGCCAAAGGCATAGGCATCACGCAATTCGACCTCCACCACTTCCATGCCAAGCTTGTCCATCTGCTCCGCCTGATAGACTTCGGACTTTTCCACGCAGACCGTCTTTGGGTCGAGCACGAGCACGTTCATCGACAGCCAGACGCTGGAATAGCACAGCGCGGGTGGTGCATTATGCGCGGGTTGCGCGGCGTCGACGATCTCCCAGCCATTGCGTTCGAACATATCGCGCTGGTCGTCGGGCAGCCGGCGCTGCGGGTTGTTCAGGATCAGGCCCGGGCGCAGCGGTGTGAACGTCGCGTCGATGTGGATCGGATAGGGATCCCCGGGGAAATTCACCGCATGCACGCGGTGATCGGGGAAATGGCGGCGCAGCCATTCGATGCCTTTGAGGTTCGTTGTAAACCCATGCTGGACCACGAGGTCCTTGCCAAAGCGCAGCACATCGGCGGCATCGAACAAGGGCTCTTCTTCGGTGGTGACAAAGAACTTTTCCGCGGCCCATTGCAGGCGCTTTTCCACGCCGATTTTCTCCGACAGGTAGTCGGGATGATAGTCGGCATCGGTCAGGCGCGGCTTGGGCGCGGCCTCATGGCGGAAGTTGGGGTCCTCTTCCCAGTAGCGCTGCAAGAGCGACCGGTAGTTGAGGTATTCGAACCAGCGGCAGCGATAAGACATCGTCGCCTCGAGGATCTCCGAGCCCACGGTCAACAGCACGTCGCGCGGCGGCATGCAGCCGAACTGGCTGTCGGTGTGGAAATCCGGGGTCGTCACGGGCAGGGCGTGGTCGATCGGTTCCGGGCGGTCCACGCGTATCCCGCGGGCTTGAAGCTGACCGGCAAAGGTGTCGAGCAATTCATTGGCGCGGTCGATGGTTTCCTGCGGGCGGCGGCCCCACTGGCCGCGCATGTCGCTGTCTTCGGGCACCTTGGCGTCCAGCGCGGGCTCTTCCGGCGGGATATGGCAATCATCGGCGCGTCCGACGATGACATGTTTCAGCGGATCCCATTCGTTCCAGCTGTTGACGATTGTTTTCTGCATGTGCCCCTCCCGTTTGAACGGGATGGGATTAGGGGCTTTGGTTTTCGCGAACAAGGGGGCGCGCGCCGCCTGCGGTCAGATTCTTTGGTCTGACCGCCGTGGGCCGGGTGTGATCAGAGGCGGGTGACTGCAAACTGGGCAAAGCAGTCGACAGCTGGCTGCAAACGTGGTTCGTGGACTGCAGCCCCCGGTCGCGAAAGACACCTCATGCAAAAGACTTCGGACAACGCGCCGCTTGCCATTCTCATCAGCATCCTTGCGCTGGTGCTGTTCGACATGATGGGGCTGATCATCAAACATCTCTCTCCGCGCTATACCGCGGCAGAGCTCTCGGCCTATCGCAACGCCTTTGGTCTGGTGCCCAGCCTGCTGGCGCTTTGGTTCAGCGCGTCCTGGCATGACAGCGGACGCCGCATCCGGATCCGGCAATGGCGGCTGGCGCTGGTGCGCGGTCTGACGGTGACGCTTGCGCAGTTGATGTTCTATCTCTCGCTTGGGGTGATGGCTTTTGCCACGGCGACGACGATTTCCTATTCCATGGCGCTGTTTACCACCGCCATGGCGGTGCCGCTGTTGGGTGAGCGCGTTGGCTGGGTGCGGTGGGGGGCCGTGGCCATCGGCTTTGCCGGGGTGGTCATGATCATGCGCCCGGGCACCGATGCCTTTGCATGGCAGTCGCTGCTGCCGATCGGGGCGGCCGCGCTCTATGCCTTCAGCGGGGTGACGGCCCGGATGATCGACACCGAAGTGCCGACGCCGCTCTTCAATCTCTATTCCGCCGTTGTCGCGGTGTTCGGCTCTTTTGCGTTGGCGGTGAGTTTTACCACCTTTACGCCACTGGCGAGCCTGCAGGATCTGGGCATGATCGTGATGATGGGGCTCTTTGGTGGCTCCGCCGTGTTGTGCCTCGTGCTGGCCTACCGCATGACGGAGCCCAGCAACCTCGCCCCGTTCAACTATTTCGGGATCCCCATCGCCTTTGTGCTGGGGTGGGTGTTCTTTGCCGAAACGCCTTTTGACGATCTCTGGCCCGGAGCGCTGCTGATCGTCGCGGGCGGGTTGCTGATCGTCTACCGGGAACGGCGGATACAGCGCGGCGGGTGACGGTCCACGCCCGGTTTGGTCGCAACGGCCTTGTTCACGAAGGTCCGGATGCGCCTCGGCCTCCTCATTCACGGTCCACCTGCCTGCGCGCAGGTATTGCGCAGTCGCGTCGGTAGAAGGGCTGATGGTCCCGGGCCGGTGACGCGCCGTTCTGGTGGCGGCGGTGGATCAGGCGGCGGCGGTTCTGGTCCCATGTGATCAGTGCCTTTGGCGCGCGGGCGTCCCGCGTCCTCTGCGCCGCCGTGATCGGATGCAAAATGACAGGCGCATCCTCTGCGCGCCTGGTCTTCTTCCGCGCCTTCCGAAGCGCTCTGCCTTGGTGCCGACCGTGTCATCGGCCTCGATCTGGGGGAGGTGCGAGGGCGCGTCAATCCTTGCCTTTGGCCCTTCCACTCGGCGGCGTGCGCGGCGTGCCCCTCGGGCCCACAAGGTGACGCCTCGCTGATGAGCAGCGGGGTTCTCGTGACTGTTCAAACGTCCAAGGCTCTGGGATGGCTCTGGCAAGGCTCTGGCAGGCCGTGGTTGTCTCAATCATGCGCGATCCAGTCTGTCGCAAGTGACGCAAATGCGCGTCAGGGTGCTTGGCAATCTGGGCGCGTTGGTCTTTAAATGATCGGACCGCTGTCGCACCGGTGGGAACGAGCAGAGTGTAACGAGAGGCGCCTTGATGCGCTTGGTTGAGAAAATCATCCTGGTGAAGCCCGCAGGGCGCAATCGGGTCTATGAAATCGAGTTGTTGGAAGACGACCGCGGCTGCGTTGTGAACCACCGCTATGGTTGGGAAGGCAGCGCGTTGGAGGATGGCACGCGGACCCCTGACCCGGTGCCGCGGGCCGACGCAGAGCGCATCATGCAGAGCCTGCGACTGTCTTGCGAACGGCGCGGGTATTTCGAAAAGAGCACCGACCGCCAACGCCCTGCCAGCGCGCCGGTGGCCGTGGCGCAGGGGCAAGGCGCCTATGCGGCGGCGCTGATGTCGCGCCTTCAGCGCCTGCCGGGATTGAAAGACAGGGATGCGGCGCGGCCGAGGGCGGGGTTCATCAGCAGACGCTCGCGCTTTATGCCCTGTCGCGGCATGACCCGACGGCAGAGGCGGTGTGCCTCGCGGTGCTGGCCAACATCCACTTCGAACACGGGTCCTTTCGCACGATACGGCGGATTTTCAAGGCGGCAGAGGCCTTTGACGATGCGCCGGTCTACGGGCTTCTGGCACAGCGGTTTGCAGACACGCCAGCGAGCCTCGCGCGGCCCAAGGTCTTTACCCGCGCGACAAAGGCCTATCTCGACCGCCGCGTGGCGCGCCAATTGCGCAGCCTTGGCGGGTACGGCCACGGCAGTTTTGTAGATATGGCGGCCAGTTGCCTTGTGGATCAACGCCTCGGCGCGGTGCCTGAAGTCTTTGCGGCCCGCGACATGCTGCTGCGCGGCGCTGCGCCCGGATGGCGCGACGCTTTTTGACGCCGCGGCCGGGAGGGACGTGCTGGTTGGCGCGACAGAGCTTGTGCTGTCGCTGCTCCTTGGCCCCTCCGATGTGGCACGGCAGGAGGCCGCGCGCGGTGGCAAAGCTGGCTCTGGATCCGGCGGGTCTGGTGCGGGTCCTGCCCGGGCTGCTGGACGCCGCCTACCATCCGGAGCCGCATGGGGGCGTGCATGACACGCTCGCGGAGTTGTTTGGCCTGAGCCGTAAGGCGACCCAACCAGACCAGAGCCGTCAGGCGACCGGGCCAGACCTGAGCCCGGGTCTGAGCGGCGAGACAGACGACGACCGGTCCGCACTTGCGCTGCAACAGGGTGTGGCCGACATGGGCCCCACCGTCACATGGAGCCTGCTGCGCGCCCGCGCGGGCCTCGCACGGCGGTTGGGGGCTGCGGTGGTCGCGAGCTTCCCGGCAAAGGCGTTCTCGCTGCGCAAGATCGCGCGGATCGGCACCTGTGACCAGAAGCTGGCGCGCGATTGGGCGGTGACCGCCCTGCGCGCCCGCATCACGGAGGTGGCCGCACAACCGCAGGACATCTTTGTGCTGCTCGACGGGGCCTGGGACGACAGCCGCGACGCGGCCTATGGGCTGATCCGCGAAACCGGTTCCGAAAGCTGGCCGGACGCGGCGGTGCTGGCGCTGTGCGATTGCGTGACACCCGCGGCGCAAGGCTTTGGTCGGGAGTTGCTGGCGCGGCTCATGACGCCAGAGGCCGCGCCCGCGTTCCTGATGCGGCTCGCCGAACATCCGGCGCCCGGCTTTCGTCTGACCATCGCGCGGCTGATCCGTGACAATGCGGGCGAGGACCCGGCGCGATTGCGCAAGCTGCTGCCTGCCATGCGGCGCCTCTTGCAGCGGGTGCACGCCAGCCGTGACGCCAAGGAGCAGATCTGGCGCTTTGTCGAGGACCGGATCGCCCGGGGAACGGGTGAGGCCCGCGCAACGCTGGCGCCCCTGCTGACGGACATGGCGGCCTCGGTGGTGCGCGCCGACCGTGACCGGGCGATTGCCGCGCTCGTGCTCTTGCGTCGGCACGCCCCGCCCCGGATGGAGAGCCACTGATGGATGTCACCCGCCGCTATGCCGGGCAGAGCCAGGCCGCTGATGGGGCGCTCAGCTTTACGCCCGATCTGACCCGTGATCCGACGTTTTTTGTGGGCACGCTGGGCAATACCGTGGATTTCCGCGAGGCGATCTCTGTCTTGCACAGCGTCGTCACCCATGACCTGCGTCCCAAAGCGACCGACAAGGACGCCTATTTCCGCTGGCTGAGCGGGCAAAGGTCGGAGCTTTTGGCGCAGGCGCAAACCCGGCGCGCCCGGGACGCCGACCGCCTCGCAAAGCTGCGCGGTCAATTGCAGGATCTGAACCGGCAGGAACAGGCCGCGCTGAGCGATTGCCGCAAGGCCGAGAACCGGTATTTCAAGTGGCAGTTCAAGGAGGACCGGAAAGCCTGGTTCGTGCTGGACCCGGTGATCGCCGTGCACCCTGACGAGCTGTCGTTCGAGTGTTTCTCCGCGGATGAAAGCGTCTACGGTCGGATTGGCGTTGACCTCGAGATGTTCGAACGGATCTCCGAGTTTCAGACCGGCGTGACCAATATCGACTACAGTCAGAGGCTTTACGACGCGTTTCAGCAGATGCGCAGCCACAGCCGGACAGAGCTGCGGGTCAACCCCGAAGGCTTCGCCGCCGAGATCGAGACCGGGCAGGAGATCTTTGAGGAAAAGATCGACCTGCCGGACATCTGGGTGCGCGGCTTTCTGCAAGTGAGCGCGGCAATGACCTTGCCCATGGGGCGCGTGCGGTTGCATCCGATGGACATGCACAACATTTGCGCCCGGCTGCGCGCCCGCAAGGAGACGCATGGCCCGCGCGCGCTGCGATTTCGGTTGCGGCCCGGTGCGCCGGTCGAAGTGGTCTTTGAACCATGGGACGAGGTGCTGGCCTGCCCCCGGTCGGTCTGTCACGTGGAGACCGAAGAAGAGATCCGGATCTGGGGCCGCCGTCGCCTGCGGATCCTTGAGCGTATGGTGCCCATCGCGCGGCACTTCGACCTGCATCTGTTCGGGTCCGGCATGCCGTGCTTTGTCATCGCGGACCTCGGGCCGATGCGATTTACGCTGGGTCTGTCGGGCTGGACCTCGAACGACTGGGCGCGTGCGGGGCATTTCGACCTGCTGGCGCCGCGCCGCCGGGTGCCTGCCAGCCTCGGGCGGCGGATCCTTGAGCATCTGCGCTGTGCGTGGATCGGCACATCGGCCGAGGTCGCGGCGGCCATCGGCGCCGATGTGCAGGACGCCGCCTCCGCGCTGACGGGACTGGCGCAGGCGGGACGGGTGATGTTCGACCTCGACAAGGGGTTTTGGCGCCTGCGCGAATTGATGCAAGAGCCGCTGTCCATCGCAGAGCTGCGTTTTGCCGATGACACGGAGCAGCTGGTGGATCAGCTCTTTGCCGCCGATCTGGTGGAGCTTGACACCCTGACGCCACAGCAGATCAGCGGCGTGGTCACCGAGGATGGTCGCCGCCACGTGGTCAGCGTGTTGACCGACAAGGACGAGCGCATCACCGGGGACGACTGCACCTGCTGGCACATCCGCAAGAATGCCCTGCGCAAGGGGCCCTGTGCCCATATGATCGCGCTGCGGCGCGCGTCGGAGGCCCGCAAATACGCGGCCCGTCTGACGCAATTTCCGGGAGGTGGCGCATGACCCATCGCTCCCCGATCCCGGCGATCCCCAAGTCCGGATCCACAACGAACTTGCGCGTCGACCCGACGGTCGGTAGCGTCACAGCCAAAGCAAGAGGCCGGGGGCCTTGCATCCTGGGCGGCGTTTCGCCGTCCGAGCCACACGGGCACATATGCATCGCTGGCTCAATCTTCACGATGCGCCCCCAGCCC
>JBELMB010000310.1:2447-3268 GCA_042088665.1 Sagittula sp. | reverse complement strand
ACCGCCATTGTCGGCACGCTCAACATTGACGCGGGCACCTTGGGCGTTCAGGCCGGGCACACGCTGAGCGCTGGCAGCATTGATATCGAAGACGCCGCTGGCGTGTCCGTCGGCGCGGCCTCGACCTTGCAGTCGACCACCGGGGCCTTTGCCAACGCGGACCAGATCGCCGTGGCGGCGGGTGGTAACATCATCGCCCAGACGACGCTGACCAACGAAGCCACCGGCACGATCACTTTCGCCAACGGCGGCACGCTGAGCGCGGCGGCGGCGGCTCAGGGCATGATCACCAACGACGGTGTGATCACGGTCACCACCGGCACGGTCACCGCGACCGGCAATGACAACATCACCAATCAGGGCGCGGGCGGGCAGCTGATCGTCAACGGCGGCGAGCTGACCTTCGGCACTGGCGCGGTGACCAACACCTCGACCAATGCCAAGAGCATCGACATCGCCACCGGCGGTGTGCTGACGGCGGCGACGGTCACCTCCTCCGGGGCCGGGTCCGAGACCGAGATCGACGGCTCGCTGGCGGGCAATCTGGTGGTTCAGGGCACGGCCTTCTTTGACATCAACGGCACTTCCGGCGCAGCGCCGGTTGAAGTGACAGGCAATGTCACCCAGTCCGGCACCAGCGCCGCCAACACCCTTGCGGGCGACATCGGCGGCATCCTGCTGCAGGACGGCGCGGGCACCATCACAGTCGACGGCACCTCCGTGGTGACCGGGCTGGTCAACATCGACGCGGGCACCCTGACGGTGAACAGCGCGCTGACGGCCTCCTCCGGTGTGGATGTGGCGGCAGCGGCGATCTATGA
>JBELMB010000310.1:0-2347 GCA_042088665.1 Sagittula sp. | reverse complement strand
GCAGCACTGCTGGGCGGCCAGACCGTGACCAACACCGGCACGCTGGATGTGGACGCGGCCATGACGGCCAATGTCATCAACCAGAACGTGGCGACGCTCGCTGGTGCGGTGACCGGCACCTGGACGCAGAACACCGCGGCCGGGGCGACGACGACGGTGGACGGGGCCTCTTCGGTGTCCGGGTTGATCGACATCGACACCGGCACCCTGACGGTGGACAGCGCGCTGACGGCCTCCTCCGGTGTGGATGTGGCGGCAGCGGCGATCTATGACCAGAACGCGGCGTTGACCGGCAATCTGACCACGGCCTCCGGCAATGCCGATATCGGCGCCAATATCACCGGCACGGTGACGCAGACGGCGGGTCAAACCAATGTCGACGGCGCCGCGACCATCACCGGGCTGGTGGACATCGACGGCGGGATCTTCGAGACCGACGCGGCCACCACGATGACCGCAGGCTTTGACGTGGCGGGCGGCGCCGAGTTGCAGGTGGATGCGGCCACGACCCTTGGCGCGGCTTCGCTGAACGCCGGGACGCTGGACGTGAACGCAGCACTGCTGGGCGGCCAGACCGTGACCAACACCGGCACGCTGGATGTGGACGGCAGCATCACGGGCAACGTGCTTACCTCTTCTGTGGCCACGCTTAACGGGTCTGTGTCCGGCACCTTTCAGCAGACGGCCGGCACCACCACGGTCGACGGCGCCACCAGTCTGGGCATCCTGCAGAACGATGCAGGCATCGTGACGGTGGACAATGCCCTGACACTTGGCGGGGCGTCCACGAACGCCGGGACACTGAACATGAACGCCAATATCCTTGGTGGCCAGACTGTGACCAACACCGGGACGCTGAACAACGACGGGGCGAACACGCTGACCGGTTCGCTGATCGACAACAGCGTCATCAACATGGTGGACGGGGTCACTGACGACGTCCTGACCGTGACCGGTGACGTGACGCTGAACGGCACGGTGAACGTGGATGTCAACGTCTCTGGCGTGGCAGTTGGCGCCAGCGGTGTCGACACCGGCGACCTGATCGCGGCCACCGGCAACGTCACCGGCAACACCACGCTGGCCTTCAGCAACGTGGGCGCATCGACGGCAGCCCTTGGCACGCCCATCGACGTGGTCACCGGCGCGGACACAACCGGATTGACCGCTGCGCTTTCGGGTCTGCCGACCTCGGGTGTCTTCTTCTACGAACTCAGCAACACCGGTTCCGCCGTGCAGCTTACCTCGGTCTCCAGCCCGGCAACCGGTGCGCTGGCCAGCAACATCGCTGCCACGCAGGGTCTGATCTCTTCGGTGGTCAACCGGCCGTCTTCGGCGCTGGTGACACCCCTCGTGGATCCGGGCGACGACCCCTGCGCCATCGGCACATGGGCACGGTCTTCGGCGGGTCGGGCCAATGCGGACATCGATGCGTCCTCCTCGACGACCACAGTCACGAACCAGGTGGATCTGGCCTATCGCGGCATGCAGGTCGGGATCGACCGGTCCTGTTCCGGTGGGTTCTACAATGGCTGGGACCTCGCCTACGGTGGCTTCCTTGGCATGAACGGCGGCAAGTCGACCACGCCTCTGTCGATCGGTGCGGCATCGACGCTGACCACGGACTTTGAACAGGTCTTTGGCGGGGTCTACCTGAGCTTTGCCCGCGGCAACCTGTTTGGCGACGTTCAGTACCGCGCGGACCGGACGACCTACGATCTTTCGGAAAACCTGCCCTTTGGTGCAGGCGGCCTCGGGATCCTCGACCAGTCGGTGGACAGCACCGGGAAGACGATCAGCGGCTCGCTGAGCTATGCCTACACGCTGAACGCGGAAACCAACACGCGGCTGGTGCCGACCATCGGCTTCTCGATGTCCAACATCGCCACCGAAAATGTGTTCATCGAGGGTGACAGCACCACCAACACCGATGACGCCACAATTGAGATCGCCGACATCGAGCAGCGCCTCGGCTACGTGGGCGCGACACTGGCGCGTACGCAGGTCGCGGCAAGCGGCATGGCGGCGACCACCTACTTTGTCACGGGGACGTTCTTCAACGACTTCGGATCCAAGACCCGCAGCACGGTGACCTCGCCCAGCCTGACGGACGTGGTCGAAAGCGACACGCTCGGCAACTTTGGCGAGATCAGCCTTGGCTTCAACCGGACGGCGATCCTGGACAGCGGTTCTGCCCTTCCCGCGCGCCAGCTGGACGCCAGCATCCGTGCCGACAGCCGCTTCTCTGACAGCCTCGACAGCTGGGGCCTCACCGCCCAGATGCGCCTGCAGTTCTGATCCAGAGGCCCCTTGGTGACAGGGGGCCGCCTGACAGGACGGAGCAAGA
>JBELMB010000099.1:0-18705 GCA_042088665.1 Sagittula sp. | reverse complement strand
CATGTGATGGGTTCGCTGCCGAGGGCGGTCTGGATGTAGTCCCCCGGCACAAGGTCTTCGACCGCGACGGGCCCGCAAACGGTATCGATCAGGGTGCCGCGGGCAAAGGCAGAGGCGCATTCCTCGAAGAGCGGCGCCGCCGGGGCAACATGTTGAGAGAAAGCAACGGAGAGATCCGGAAGCAGCGCGGCGACCTCGTATTTGCGCATGAGAGAAGGTGCGCGTCGAGGCCGCCCATCTGAGAGAGCATCCCGTTCCGGACGAACGGGGAGAGAGCCGGCATACGAAGCGGGCGAGAACCCGCGGTGGAGACTGGACATGTGAGCACCTTTCAAAGGTTGGTCACATCCGTGTTGGCCCCCACCAACAACCACAGAAGGACATGTGATCTGCGTCTTCGTTGATCATGACTTATGAGCAATCGGGCGGTAAGGTCAAAATTGACCCGGTTTCGCCCATATGTCGGGGCATAATCGCGGCGAGATGATCGCGATTGTCAGGAGAACGTAAACGTTCGCGCCACATTTCGCGTAAAAGTCGTACGAATCGCGCGCAGGGTCGCCCGTCCTTTTGGACCACTCCGCCTGACCAATCGAACCCGGCGCAATGCACGGCTGTGCCAACCTCATCGCCGGGACGGGCCGTCTTTGATGGGGCAGAGCGAACCGTCCCATGAAACTGCTGCGATTGATCTCGTGGCGGCAACGAGTTCAATTTGCCAGATGCTGCACGCCCCATGAACGGAAGCGAAACGCGCATTTGTCAACGCCGCCGTCCCTCCGGACACGCACCGCCGGGGCCTGGCCATAAGCCAGTCAAATCTCGGATCGCAGTTTGTGTGAGTGCTTAGCCCAATGTTCTCTGGGAAGGCTTGCCCAAGACGATGTGGCGACAAGATCGCGGCCCTGAGGCAATCATTGGTCGTTGAAAGTGCGCTTCAGGCCGTCTTGCAGTTTTGCCAAAGACTCCGCCAGCGCGTCGCACTCTTCTTGTGTGAGCGTGTTCAAGAATATCTCGGTATTCGTTCTGGCCAGTTCGTTGAGTGCGCGTTCAACCGTTTCGGTGCCAATGGGCGTCAACCTGACAAGGCTGCTGCGCCCGTCATGCGCGTTCTCAACTCTGCTGATCATACCAAGTTTGACCAAACCGCCCAGCATTTTTGCCATCCCGCCGGATGTTGACTGCGTCAGTGCAGCAAGATCGGTCGGAGAGAGTGTATAGTCCGGCTCCGCATTGCGCAGGGCTTCGATCACCAAGAGCTGCGACCAGGTAAGACCGTAGCTTGCAACAATTTTTTGATCATTTGTCCAAACGAATTTCCGGCAACGGTAAAGGCCATCGATAATCCTCAGGGCTGCGGAGTCCTTCAGCGGCCATGTTCGGTCATCTGGTTCCTGCGCAGAAGGGATCTGTTTTGCCATTGTTTTGGGCGCCCTCCAGAGACGTGACATTGACAGATCCGATTTTACCTATCTAGATAGGTAAACAATAAAACGGGGAGACATCAATGACCAATTGGAAATCCATCCTGTCCGCGACGGCAGTTGCAGTTGCCGCCATGACGGGAGCAGCAGTGGCCGAATACCCGGAGCGTCCTGTGGAATTCGTCGTGCCGTGGCCACCCGGCGACATCGAAGACACCATCACCCGCATGATCTCGCAGGCATTCCGCAAGGAAACGGGCGTCCCGGCCAGCACGGTGAACATCAAGGGTGGCGGCGGCCTTGTCGGGGCAACCCATGTGTTCAACCAGCCTGCCGACGGGTACACCGTGGGCGCCTTCACCGGCAACATCGTTTCCGCACATATCATTCGCGGCAATGCCACCTATGACCGTGCAGAGTTCGAACCGCTGGCGGTGATCATCGGTTATGGTCAGGTGCTCGCGGCAGACGCGGATGCGCCCTTCAGCACCATGGCCGAATTGGCCGAATACGCGACATCCAACGAGGTGACGCTAGGTGTTCTGGGGCTGAATGGCCCGCCCGCATTGCAGACGCTGAAAGCAGCCGAGGCGCTGGGTTTCGAGTTCACCAACGTGGCGACGTATGACGAGGCAACCTGCCAACTTCTCGCCAATGGTGAGGTTGATGTCATGATCGGCGGCGCGACCCTGCGCCCTTGCATGGTCAGCGGCGAGGCCAAGGGTATTGCCGCGCTGACCGTTGCGCGTATCCCGATCTATTCGGATGTCGCGACGCTTGACGAGCAGCTTCCCGGCGTTGCGACACCCGGCTGGACTGGCCTGTTTGTGCGCAAAGACACGCCGCAGGAAGCCCGTGATGTGATCGAACGTATCGCGAAAGAGGTGGTGGAAAGCGATGAGGCGCAGGAAGTGGCCGCGCGTGTCGGCGCTGTCGTCCAATGGATGCCCAAGGACGACGCCGAAGTCTTCATCGATGACTTCTACAACCGCTTCAACAGCTTGCTTGGCAACTAAGGCGCATGGCTGAAGACGAAAACCAAGGACGTTCCCCGTTCGGTGAAGAACCGAGCGGGGGACGTTTTCTGCTGGGCGGACTGTTTGTTGCGGCCGTCATTCTGCTGGCCATGATCGGCAACCAGACCGTCCGGGGCGATATGGGTGAAGCGGCGCGCTCTGGTGGCTGGTGGGCCGAGCCTGCGCTTGCGCCCGGTGTTGCGCTGGTTCTCACGGTTGTCGCCTCGGCCATTGCGTTTCTTGTCGCCCGGAAAGAGGAGATCGACTGGGCGAAGTCGCTCCGCGACTATGGCGGGATCCTTCTGATCGCAGGCTGCATGGTGGCGACGGTCTTTTTGATGAAGATCCTCGGCTTTGCCTTGTCGCTTCTCGTGTTTGCTGCGGTCGTTTCCTTCATCGGCGGGTTTCGGGGCGTCAAGTTACTTGCCATTTCGTTTGGTGCGGCGACGGCGATGGTTCTGATCTTCCGTGTGGGGTTTGCCGTCTGGTTCCCGCGCCCGGCCCTGTTCAAGTGGATTGATCTGCCGTTCTGGCTGCAAGGAATTCTGTAGATGCTTGAAACAGTTTTGCTCGGCCTGCAGCAACTGTCCGACCCGGTCGTCTGGCTGGCGCTCATCGGGGGCAGCGTTCTTGGCATCGTTCTGGGGGCCATCCCCGGCATCGGCCCCGGCGTGGGGATCGCTTTGCTTTTGCCGGTGACCTATACGATGGAGCCTTTGGCAGGCATCACATTGTTGATGGGCCTCTATGCGGCGGCTTGGTATGGCGGGGCCATTCCCGCGATCACAATCAACACACCAGGGACGGGTGTGAACGTCCTGACCACCTATGACGGCCATCCGATGGCCAAGAATGGCGAGCCGCAGCGCGCCTTGTCGCTGGCCTATGCCTCCAGCTTTGTCGGCGGCATATTTGCGGTGCTTGTGCTGATGGTCGCCGCATGGCCGCTTGCCTCGCTTTCCGCCTATCTGACGTCAATTGATCTGGGCATGGCCGCGCTTCTGGCCATGGTTCTGGTCGTCGTCGCGCATCGCGGCACCGAATTTGCCTCCTTTGCGCTGCTCGGTGCGGGGTTGTTCATTTCGACCATTGGTCTGGAAACGGCATATGGCTCTGCCCGCTACACATTCGGCACCACATGGATGATAGGGGGCGTGCCGCTCATCGCGATGATCCTGGGCCTCTTTGCTCTGAGCCAAGCCTTTGCCCTGATCTTTTCCGAGCGCGAGATCGACGACACGAACACCGAAGTTGATCGCCGTCTGCTCAGCGGGTTTACCGAGATTTTCCAGTACCCCAAGACCCTGTTCCGCTCTGCCGGGTTTGGCGTCGGCATGGGGGTGCTGCCCGGTGTGGGCGAGTTTCTGGCCCAGTTCTTTGCCTACACCGCGGCGCGCGCGTCCTCGAAAACACCGGAAAAATTCGGCAAAGGCGCGCCCGAGGGCATCATCGCCTCCGAGACGGCAAATAACGCGGTGCCCCCCGCCGCGCTTGTCCCGCTCTTGTCGCTTGGCATTCCCGGCGAGTCCTTTACCGCGATGATGCTGACGGTTTTCATCATCCACGGCGTCGACCCCGGTCCAACGCTTTTTGCCGAGAACAAAGCGTTCGTCTCCGGGCTCTACATGAGCCTGCTCATCATGAATTTCGTGATTGTCGGGCTGCTTTTGGTCGGCACCAAATGGATTGCAAAGCTGTCCTCGATCCCGGACCGATTGCTGGGCGTCGTGATCATGTGCCTCGCGCTGGTGGGCACCTATTCCACCAATTACCGGCTGAGCGACACGATCATCGCCATTTGCTTTGGCGTACTGGGCTTTGCGCTGCGCCGCGCCAACATTCCCATGGTGCCCATCATCCTTGGGCTGGTTTTGGGGCCGATCATGGAGCGCTACTTCCGGCAAGGTCTTGGGGCGGCCGGTGGCGATCTGACAATCTTTGTAAGCCGACCGGTGAGCCTGATCTTTCTGATCGTGATCGTGGCCCTGATTGCCACGGCCATCCGGAATGGCCTGAAAGGGCGGAGATATGACAGTGTCGCCTGAGGACCAGGACGAACAGGACGTGCGGTCCGTTCTGCACCGGTATGTCACGGGGTATATCAACGCCGATGAGGCCACGCTGCGCGATGTATTTGCCGATGATGCCGTGATGAACGGGTATCTGGGGGATCGCCTTGTTGCCGGAACGCCGGAGCCGTTCATCAGCCGCGTTACCTCTGAACCGCCGCTCGCCTCGCAAGGGCTGGACCTGCACTATGATATCGCGGAGGTCGCCGTGACCGGGAACGCCGCCGCGGCCACGCTGAAGGAATACGGTTTCGGCGGGTTCAATTTCACCGACTACATGCATCTCATCAAACGCGATGGCTGCTGGAAGATCATCAGCAAGACGTTTTCCACGTTCTGATCGCAAGAAGGACCACGCATGGGCAACGCTGCGCCACATGATGAAAGCGCTTGGACCCTGCGGGACCAAAACGCCGTGCAGCACCCCGGTGGCGGTGGTGGTGCGCAGAACGCCGTCGTCCTCTCCCACGGCCAAGGGGCGACGGTCTGGGACATCGAAGGCCGCGCGTATCTGGATGCGCAAGGCGGTGCCTGGCTCAACAAAGTGGGATACGGGCGGCGCGAACTGGCCGAGGTTGCTGCGCGGCAGATGGAAGCTTTGGGTCATTTTGCCTTCGGTTTCGACTACACGAACATCCCGGCCATAGACTTTGCGGAAAAGCTGATTGCGCGCGCCCCGTCGAACATCGGCAAGGTGCGCTATGCCACCGGCGGTGGCGAGGCGGACGACCACGCTTTGCAGCTTGCGCGGCTCTATCATTTTCAAAAAGGCGCGCCGCGGCGGCGCAAGATCCTTGTTCACCGCGACGCCTATCACGGCGGAACCATGGGCGGTGTTGAGCTGACTGGCGGGCGGCCCGGGCTCGGAGGCCAAACCGGGGATGTCATCTTCCTGACACCCCCACGCCCCGCGCACCCAGAGCTAAATGGCAACCGGGACATGACCGCCTTTTGTGTCGATGAGCTTCGGGCCGTGATCGCCGACCATGGGGCCGATAGCATTGCGGCGATGTTTGCCGAATTGATGATCGGTCCAGGCGGCATGATCCCATTGCCCGATAGCTACTGGCCCGCAATGACGGCTGTTTTGAAAGAGCACGGAATCCTCTTCGTCGCGGATGAGGTCGTGACAGGCTTTGGCCGGGCCGGGTCTTGGTTCGTGTCAAACGATTGCGGCCTTGCCCCCGACATGATCGTTTTGGCGAAGGGCATCACCAGCGGCTACATGCCCATGGCGGCGGTTTTGCTGGACGAGGATGTTGCAACCACGGTGCATGGTCTGGGGCCGGGCAACTCCTACGCCGGGCACGCAACCGGATGCGCCGTTGGCGCGGCACATATCGACATCATCGAACGCGAGGGCCTGTTGGAGAACAGCAGGGCACGGGGCGTGCAGTTTCTGCGCGAACTGGCCCCGCTGGCGCATCATCCGCTGGTCGGGGATATCCGTGGACGCGGCTTGATGCTGGGTGTCGAGTTGGTGGTCGGCAAGGAAGACCGCAGGCCGCTGACCGGCGTTGCGCCCCAGCTGAACGGTACTCTGCCACGCTATATCCGGCGCAAGCATGGTGTCCTGCTTGGTGTCCGAAGCAGCACCATCGTTTTGACGCCACCTCTTGTTCTGACATCGGATGAGGTTTCGCAAATTTGCGCCGCCCTGATTGATACCTTTGACCAGATGAACCCTAACGATTTCAGTTTTCCTGATCCGGCTCCGGCATAGGCATTGATCCACCTGCCAAGGCGCCGCGATCAGCGTGTCGCGTCTCATGTCCGGGAAACGTCAAATGCTTTTCGTCGACATCGTTCGAGACAAACGGCGCCTTGGTGCGACAAAAGACTTCGCGCGTAATGTCGTACCAGAAGGTCGGCGGATCAAAGGTCCCGCCCGTTATGGATGTCTTGTCCGGCCGCATGCTGATCTTTTCAAACAGGGTTGTCCCGCATTTGGGGCAAAACCGGTTCGTCGCGGTGCCGCCAGACTCGGTCTGATAGCTGTAGTCCACCAGCGCGCCTTGCGTGATCGAGATTTGATCGTCGTCGAAATAGACAGAGATCCCAAACGCAGAGCCCGTGCGTGTCTGACAGTAGCGACAATGGCACACGCCGACCGGGAATGGCTTGCCTACGGTTTCGTACCGAACCGCTCCGCATGCGCAGCCGCCCCTGTGGATTTCTGATGTCATCGCGTAGTCCGTTCCGTTTGTGTCACGCGACAGTCTAAGGGGAATTCGCTTGGCCGCTACAAGGTTGACCCCGTCGAGGGCCTAACCCGGGCAAAGAGGCCCAAGATAATTTGGAGATCGACGTAGTTGGGTCGACTGTTTCGCGACACCCTTACCTGTTGGTGAAGGGCAGCTTGGGTCCATTCGCGCCATTTGACGCTATCGGTCCCGAGGTCTGGATTGTCCAGCATTCCACCAGTTCGCCAGAGGTTCCGTTTCGCAAGCGCCACGAATGACCGCAGAGCGGGGTGTGCCCCGCCCTGTTTGGTAGATCAGTCCGTGGTCCGGACCGTGAGCCTTTGAGAACCGCGGTCAGGCGCGCTTCTGCAACACCGGTGCCTTGCGCCGCTCGATCATCGCCGTGCGCGGCATGCCCCGTTCCCAAGGCATGCGCGTGGTGCACGCCTTTGCAGTGGTGACGATGGATTTGATGAAGCGGCGCTGCGGTTTCATGGCTGTGTCCTTCCGGATGATCTGCTCGGCTCTTTGCCTTGATATGAGGAACAGACTGCTGCCGGATTGGGGCAGGTCTATGGCCCGAAGACGATAATCTCGGGACCGGGAGGTGATTGTTTCCGGCAAAGGGGTGGCATTCGTCTGACGGTTGTTTGACCGGCTTGGGTTTCGCCAGAACCCGTCCACGATCTGCCGGGATTACAGACGAATGACGGAAATCAGGCGACCGTAGTCGACCTCTTTCTCATGCGTGGACCGCCGATAGGAGTAAAAGCGCGCCGCGTCAGAATAGGTGCAATGACGGGTCCACTCCGCCGTCACACCGGCCGCGCGCAATCGCGCCAACCCATAGGCCGGCAAGTCGAAATGCACCCGGTCACCAGCGCCACCTGCAAAAAAGCGGGCGTTCTCCGGATCATCCATCAAGAAGGTCTCAAGGAATTCTGGCCCGACTTCATAGGCGCTCTGGCTGATCGAGGGACCGATGGTGGCGTGGATCTCTTCGCGTTGGGCGCCAAGATCAACCATGGCATCAATCGTTGCCTCGAGCACTCCGTCGCGGGCACCTCGCCAGCCTGCATGCGCCGCGCCGATCACGCCGGCCTCTGCATCGGCAAACAACACCGGCTGACAATCAGCGGTCAGAACCGCAAGCACCAGTCCCGGTGTTGCCGTTACCAGCGCGTCAGCCTTGGGCAGGGGCTTTGACACTGGGGCGGAAACCGGCAGCGCAGTGGCGGAATGCACCTGGTGCACCGTGACCAGCGTCGCGTCCGACCCGCCCATGGCCTCGGCCACGCGCGCGCGGTTGATCGCCACGATCTCTGCCTGGTCCGAAGAGCCGGTGCCGCAGTTCAAACCTTTGAATATCCCGGAGGACGCACCGCCAAGCCGTGTAAAGAAACCGTGCCGCAGCGGGGCAAGTCTGTCAGATGTGATGATCTCGAGGGTCATGCGGCAGGTGGTGTTGCGGGGGTCAATCCGGGTGGCAGGGGAGCGCCCTCGGGAAAGAGCGCCAGCGACTTGAACAGTGATCCCATTTCGGCTGGGTGCGTCAACCTGCGATGTGCCGCCACATGGGCCTCAAGCGCTGAACCGCTCAGCCCGGCAGCAAGGGCTTCGGCCCGTGCAGTGATGCCCAACCGTTCGAGAAAGACGCCCTGCGGCGTCATCGCGCTGTGGGCCGCTGGGGCCGCGGCCAGCGCCAGTGCTTCGAAATCCACATGCGCGGTCAGATCCGCCCGCCCCGGCGCGGCAAACGGATCGGTGGGCGCATGATCCTGCAAGGCCTGAAAGGTGTCGCCGATGGACTGCCAACCGCCATAATCCACGATCAGGCCCATCCCACCGTGCGCGGCCAGCCGTCGCCCGATCTCTTGCGAGATGGCTTGGGCAGGGGCGCAGGTTTCGACGAGCTGCCCCTCTGCGGTGTCGGCAAGACGATGATCAAGCGCCGCATGCGGCGCGGCGTCAGACAGGCCAAGCACCAGCGCCTCCTCCTTCAGCCCCACCACGCGCTCCCTCCATCCTTGGGGCACGCGTTGGAACTGGCGGATCGGCAGCGCGTCAAAGAACTCGTTGGCAAGGAGGAACAGCGGCATTTCCGGCACAGCTTCAAGACTGCTGTGCCATTGCGGCTGCGCGCCTTGCAGGCGACTGGCCTGCGCCGCGCGCAAAACCGGCGAGGTCTCGACGAGGTGCAGCCTGAGCGCCGCGTGAAAGCCCGGCACGCGGGCCGTGGCGCGCAGGACGTCCGCCATCAGCGTGCCCCGGCCCGGCCCCAGCTCCGCCAGCACAAACGGCTGAGGCGCCCCCTGATCCAGCCAGCTCTGCGCAAGGCACACGCCCAGGAGTTCTCCGAACATCTGGCTGATTTCAGGTGCGGTGATGAAATCGCCCCCAGCGCCGAGAGGATCCCGGGTGGCGTAGTAGCCATGCTCTGGATGCGACAGGCAAAGGCCCATGTATTCGGCCAGCGACAAGGGGCCAGTGCGCGCAATCTGACGGGTGATCACCCGCTGAAGCGCGGTCATGGCTGGCCTGCACCGGGGACAGCCCCGCGCCGCGCCCTTTGGACGGCCCAAATGATGGCAAGCGCGCCACCAAGGATCATCGGCAGGTTCAGCAACTGCCCCATGGTCAGCCCGTAGCCGTTCCAATGCAGCGCAAGGCCCAGCGGATTTCCAGCTGTCTGGAACTGGATATCCGGCTGGCGAAAGAATTCGACCACGAAGCGGCCGATGCCGTAGCCGGCAAAGAACGTGCCCGCAATCACCCCGGGTGTCTTCAGCCAGCCGCGGCGCACCATCCACACCAGCACGATGAGCAAGACGAGCCCCTCAAGCGCGGCCTCGTACAGCTGCGAAGGATGTCGGGCACAAAGCTCTGAAAGCGGTTGGCCGCAGTCCTGCGCCAGATTGCCGGGAAAGATGACCGCCCATGGCACATCTGTTGGACGGCCCCAGAGTTCCGCATTGATGAAATTCGAAATCCGCCCCAGCAGCAGCCCCGGCGGTGTCGCCAAGGCAAGCATGTCGGCAGTGGGGGCAAGCGGGATCCGGTTGCGCGCGCAAAAGATCCAGACCGCGACAATAACCCCCATCAATCCACCGTGAAACGCCATGCCCCCCTGCCAGATCATCGGGATCTCCCATGGGTTGGCCAGATAGTGTCCCGGCATGTAGAACAGCACGAACCCCAGCCGACCGCCAAGGATAACGCCCAGAATGACCCAGGTCAGCAGATCCTCGATCTGGGCGGGGGTCATGGGCGGCTGTTCATCCCGCCACAGGGCCGGTCTGCGCACGGCCCAGACGGCCAGCCGCCAACCGATCAGGAGCCCCGCGATATAAGCGAGCGCATACCAGCGCAGGGCAAATTCCATGCCGAAAAGCGAAATGGAAAACAGCTCTGATGAGAGGTTGGGAAAAGGGATGGCGGCCTGCATGCGTCCGGATGCCTCTGCTCGATGGGTGCCTTATCGGGGGCGTCAACCTTGAGGGTTGCGTGTTTTGTCCCCATATATCTCATGAATGCAACGCCGGAGTAACCCATGCAAACCCGCAACAAGGTTTTCGAAGATATCAGCCAACTGATGACCAATGCCATGGGCGTGGCACAGGGCGCCAAGGAAGAAGCTGAAACCGCGATGAAGTCGATGATCGACCGCTGGCTTGCGGATCGCGATTTCGTCACACGTGAAGAATTCGACGCCGTGCGCGCCATGGCGCAAAAGGCACGCGAAGAAAACGAAGCGCTGAAGGCCCGCCTCGACGCGCTGGACTCCAAGTAGGCCGAACCTTTGGGCGGCGCGTCGATGCCCAAGGCCGGATCATCCGGCCTGCGCGCCTGCTCATGGCAATGACGGTGGGTCTGCCGCCAAGGCACTTTTGACCCATTGGATCGCAACCTCTCAGCGGTGAGAGGTTTTCTGGTATACCATTTGACAGAACCTCCTGCTTTGGCGTCGTATGGCGCGAACGAGGGAGGCAATCATGTACCTTGGATTGGATCTGGGGACCTCAGGGCTGCGCGCGCTGATGGTCGACGCCGAAGGCGTGCCGGTCACCAGCGCGGCAGAACCCTACACAACGTCACACCCGCATCCCGGCTGGTCCGAACAGGACCCGGCCTTGTGGGTGGCAGCCGTGGACACGGTGCTGTCCAGTCTTGCGGCCTCCCACCCGGAGGCCATGGGCGCGGTGCGCGGTATCGGCGTGTCCGGTCACATGCACGGCGCCGTCACGCTGGATGACGCGGGCGATGTGATCCGCCCCTGCATCTTGTGGAACGACACCCGCAGCCATGCCGAAGCCGCGGCGCTCGACGCCTCTGAGCAGGTGCGCGACCTCTCCGGCAATATCGTCTTTCCCGGCTTCACCGCGCCAAAGCTGGCCTGGATGGCCGCGCAAGAACCAGAAGCTTTTGCGCGCGTGGCCAAGGTGCTCTTGCCCGCGGCCTACATGAACTTTCACCTCACAGGCGCGTATTTTGCCGATATGTCGGACAGCGCGGGCACCGCCTGGCTGGATGTGGGCGCACGCGACTGGTCGGCTCGGCTGCTGGAGGCGGGCGGCATGTCGGCCGGCCAGATGCCCGATCTCGTCGAAGGCTCCGAGGCCGGTGGCACCCTGCGCCCCGACCTCGCAAGACGCTGGGGCATGCGCGGGGATGTTGCCGTTGTTGGCGGCGCGGGCGACAACGCCGCCGCGGCCTGTGGCGTGGGCGCGATGGGCGAAGGCGTGGGCTTTGTCTCCCTGGGAACCTCTGGGGTGCTGCTCAGCGGGCGCGACGGCTATGCGCCCTTGCCCGCAAGCGCGGTCCACACGTTTTGCCACGCGGTGCCCGACAAATGGTACCAGATGGGCGTCATTCTTGCGGCCACGGACAGCCTGAACTGGCTCTCGCGCATCACGGGTGCCCCAGCCGAAACCCTGTCCACCGAATTGGCAGAGGAGATTTCCGGCCCCGCCCGGCTGCGCTTCCTGCCTTATCTCTCCGGCGAGCGCACACCGCACAATGACGCGGCCATCCGGGGGGCCTTCCTCAACATCGACCAGGCCACGGACCGGGCCACCATGACCCAGGCTGTGATGGAAGGCGTGGCCTTCGCTCTGGCCGATTGCGCCACGGCGTTGGGACAGACCGGCGCGCGCTTTGACAGCATGCTGGCTATCGGCGGCGGGGCCGCCTCGCATTTCTGGGTCGAGACCATTGCGACACTTCTGGACGTGCCTCTGGACCTGCCAGTCGCCGGTGACTTTGGCGCGGCTCTCGGGGCCGCCCGCCTTGCCATGGTCGGCACAGGGGCCGGCACCGTGGACGACATCATGACCCGGCCCGCGATTGCCGCAACCATCGCGCCGCGCAGCGATCTCACCCCCATATACCAAGACGCGCTGGCTGCCTATCGCGCCAGCTACCCAAACCTGAAGGATTTGCCATGAGCACCGGTTTCTTCGAGGGCATCGCGCCCATCCAGTTCGAGGGGCAGGACAGCACCAACCCGCTCGCCTACCGCCACTACAACCCCGACGAAGTGGTCATGGGCAAACGGCTGGAGGACCACCTGCGCTTTGCTGTCGCCTGGTGGCACAGCTTTGCCTGGGAGGGCGGCGATCCCTTTGGCGGGCAGACCTTTGTCCGGCCCTGGCACCCCCAGGACGACATGGGCCGCGCCAAGATGAAGGCCGACGTCGCCTTCGAGATGTTCGAGATCCTCCGCCAACCCTATTATTGCTGGCACGACGCCGACGTCCGCCCCGAACAGGGAACCTACGCGGAGAACCTCGCAACACTCGAGGAGATCACGGATTACATCGGCGCCAAACAGGAAAACGCCAAGGCAAAACTCCTGTGGGGGACAGCGAACATGTTCTCCCACCGCCGCTGGATGTCCGGCGCAGCCACCAACCCGGATCCGGAGGTCTTTGCCTTTGCCGCCGCCACGGTGAAAGGCTGCCTTGATGCAACGCACAAGCTGGGCGGTCAGAACTACGTGCTCTGGGGTGGTCGCGAAGGGTATGAAACCCTTTTGAACACGGACCTCGTGCAAGAGTTGGACCACCTCGGCCGGTTCCTCGCCATGGTGGTCGATTACAAGCACAAGATCGGCTTCAAAGGCAGCATCCTGGTGGAACCAAAGCCCCAGGAGCCATCAAAGCATCAGTATGACTTCGACGTGGCCACCTGCATCGGCTTTCTGCGCAAATACGGGCTGGAGAACGAGGTCAAACTGAACATCGAACAGGGCCATGCCATTCTCGCCGGTCACAGCTTTGAACACGAACTGGCGCTCGCCGCGGCAGAGGGCATGCTTGGCTCCATCGACATGAACCGCAATGACTACCAGTCGGGCTGGGACACAGACCAATTCCCCAACAATGTCCCCGAAGTGGCGCTGGCCTACTACCACGTGCTCAAGATGGGTGGATTCACCACAGGTGGCACCAATTTCGACGCAAAATTGCGCCGCCAATCGCTGGATGCCGAAGACCTGGTCGCCGCCCATGTGGGTGGCATGGACGTCTGCGCCCGGGGCCTCAAGGCCGCCGCCGCCATGCTCGAGGATGGCGGGTTGGAACGCGCGCTCGCGGATCGATATGCGGGCTGGGACACGCAAGAGGCCAAATCCATGCTGCAAAGCGACCTGAGCACGATCCAGGCCCAGGTGCTCGCCGAAGACATCAACCCGGAACCACGCTCCGGGCGTCAGGAGCGGCTGGAAAACCACGTCAACCGCTTCGTCTGATACACCCCGACGCGGCCCCGGCAACCATGGGGCCGCACCTCGCCGCGAGAGCCACCGCCGCCCGCACGGTCTGATCGATGCACCCTTGATGTTCCTTTGCCAACCAGCCCTGCACGCGAAGGTCTCGCAACTGCATGGCAGCGCAAACTTGGGTTTCTCTGTTTCCCAAATACTCCGGGGTGAATTGGCCGTCAGGCCAAGAGGGGCAGCGCCCCTCCCCCAACCACCGGCCGTTATCCTCTCAAGAACCGCCCGGCCACCTCACCGGACATCCACGCGAGCCGACCGCCCGCAAAACTGGCTTCGATCCGACGGGACGCACGGTTCATGACCAGAACATCTGCCCGCAACCCGGGCACCAATCTCCCACGATCGGTGAGACCCAACACCCGCGCCGGCCCCTCTGAAACCAGCGCCCAGGCAGCCGACACATCGATCAACCCCAATTCCACACAGCGCCATGCCGCCCGGGCTGGTGCCGGGTAGTGGTAGTCCGACGCCAGCGCATCACACAGCCCTGCCGCAATCAGTTCCGCCGCCGCCACATTGCCCGCATGGCTGGCCCCCCGGACCACGTTGGGCGCCCCCAGGACGACGGCATCCCCCGCGTCTCGTGCCGCCTGCGCCGCCTCCATCGTTTCGGGAAACTCCGAGATCCGGACCCCCCGCGCGCGCCACTGCGCCCGGTGAGACGCGGTCCGGTCATCATGGCTGCCCATATGCACCCCGGCCTGAGCCAAACGCGCGCAAAGCGCATCCATCGCCCCCGGCACGGCTTCCCGCGCGGCGTGTAGACGGGTCATCAGGGCCAGATGTGCCTCAGGGCTACGTCCGGATTTGAGCGCCTGCCCGGTCAACCGCTTCGGTGTCCGCCCCGCTGCAAGCCGCTCATGAGGCAGATGATCGTTCAGCACCACGTAGCGAATGCCCCATTGCGCCATCGCCGCTTCTGCCTCGGCAAAGCTCTCGGTGTAGTGCGTCTCCAGCCGCATCTGAACCCGCAGATCCACCGGCACGGTCGGGGCCACAGCCGCCACGCTGGCAAAGACCTCACGCGCGAACTCGGGCCCGCGCATACCGCCCTCCCAGGACCAGAACTGCGCCAGCACAGCCGTCGTGATGCCACAGGCCGCCAACTCTGACGCCACCGCCACCATGCCTGCATCGCGCTCTCGCAGGGCACCCCGGCGCGGCGCCATGTGGCGCTCGAACCCGTCCCCGTGCAGATCCACGATGCCAGGCAGCAGATCATATCCGGACAGATCCACCGCCCGTCCAACCGGCGCGCCCACCAGACGCCCCCCGGCAAAGGCAAGATCGCCACTGTCCCAGCCCCCCGGCCAGAGAACCCGCGCACCGCGCAACGTCAATTCCAGCCCCTGGTCGTGTTCCTGCATGGCCGCTCTCCTGATCTGCGCGCTGGCATAGCCTGCGCGCGCGTCCTAGAAAAGACCGGCGACCAAAGGAGACACCATGCCCCCCAACAGCCCTCGCCTTGCGTGCCGCGCAGTGATCCTGCATGCGGAGCGCTTGCTGCTGGTCAATGCCTGGCCCGGCGGGCAATCCGATCTGTGGTGCGCGCCCGGCGGCGGGGTCGAGCGAGGCAGCAGTTTGCCCGACAACCTCGCACGCGAGGTCTTCGAGGAATGCGGGTTACAGATCCGCGTCGGCGCACCCTGCCTCGTGAACGAATTTCACGACCCGGGCGGCAGTTTCCACCAGGTCGAAATCTTCTTTCGCGCCGAAGTCACCTCCGGGCAGATCTCTGACAATTGGCAAGATCCCGAAGGCGTGGTCGATCAACGACGCTTTTTCTCTGAGCCAGAGGCGCGCCAGCTAAAGCTGAAACCCTCCAGCCTTCCCGACGTGGCCTGGGGCACCGGCCTGAGATACGACCCCCTCGAAGCCATTGTAAAATAAAGCCCGGCTCAAGCGAACAGGTCCGGCAAGTGCACCGAACCAATGACGGGATGCCTTGGAGACCTGCACAAAAAACCGTCGAGACACACGACCAGTAACGCGACCTTAGCCGAATCGCCCAAGGACAGAGGGCGGTAGGGAGGGGGTCATCGTTCAAGCGCGCGGCAGGTCTTACCGCGCGCCCCAAAGATCTGTTAGCCGCGGGTCTGTCAGCCACGCATCGCTTGTCCCGCGGGATCATAGGGCGACGGCGCGATCACCTTTGCGCTGCGCTCCACCCCGACGACGTGCACCGACAGGTCGGTGCCCTCCGCTGCGGCCTCTGCATCGACCATGGCAAGCGCATAGGATTTGCCCAGCGTGTGGCCATAGCCGCCAGATGTCACGAACCCCACACGTTTGTCGCCCAGCCAGACCGGCTCGAACCCACTCGCGTCAGCGTCATCCGCACTCACTTCGAGGGTCACAACACGCCGCGCGGGGCCGGTCTCCTTCTCTGCGAGCGCCGCCTGCTTGCCGACAAAATCGCCCTTGTCCCAAGCGATCCAGCGATCCATGCCGGTCTCGCCAGGCGTATAGCCCTGGGTGAATTCCGCCGACCAGATGCCAAAGCTCTTTTCGAGGCGCAGCGACAGCATGGCGTTGAAGCCGTATTCCTTCAACTCCTGCTCGGCGCCTGCCTCAAGCAGCAAGGCGCGCAGCTTGATGTGGTCGCCGTAGCGTACGTTGATCTCATAGCCCAACTCGCCCGCCACGGACATCCGGGCCACACGCGCCCGAAACAACCCGAGGTCCAGCGCGGCGCATCCCATGAATGGCAGATCCGCCGCGCCCTCGCAGACCTTTTCGATGACGGCACGCGACCGCGGTCCGGTCAGGGCAAAGCCGGCCATCTCTTCGCCCAGATCGCGGACTGTCACGCCCTCCCATGTCTGCGTGCCATCGGCACCGGCAAGGCGGCCTTCCATATGGTCGGCAAACCAGCGCGTGTGCCATGCGCGCAGATAGTAGGATCCCATGATCCACCATGTGCCGTCACCCCAGTTGAAGACCGTCAGATCGCCCTTGAGCCGACCGTCCGGGGCCAGCATCGGCGCCAGACGCGCGCGGCCGGGCTTGGGCAGCCTTGAGGCCATGATCTGATCGAGCCAGGCTTCCGCATTTGGCCCGGAGACTTCGAAGCGCGAAAAACCGGTGATGTCCACCATGCCCACCTTCTCGCGCACGTGACGGCATTCTTCACCGACGATCTCGAAGGCATTGGACCGTTTCAGGGTCGGTGTCTCTTCAAAGCCCTGCGGCGCAAAGTAGAGCGGCACCTCGAGATCCCAGCTGGCACCCCATTTGCAGCCTGCAGCCGCCATGGCGCTGTGCGCGGGGGCGGTCTTGAGCGGGCGGCCTGCGGGAAGCTGCTCGTTCGGGTAGGTCATCACGAAGCGGCGGGAATAGAACTGCCCGGTGGTTTCCTTGATGTATTGCTTGTTCTCTGCCCAGACGCCGTAGCGCGCCACGTCCATGCCATAGACATCCGCCTCCGGCTCGCCATGGATCATCCACTCGGCCAGGGATTTGCCGACGCCGCCGCCCTGCAGAAAGCCCGCCATGACCGCGCAGGCAGACCAGTAGCCCCGTTTGCCACGCACCGGTCCAACCAGCGGGTTGCCGTCCGGCGAGAAGGTGAAGGCGCCGTTGACCCAGGTCTTTACGCCGACCTCCTGCAGGCAGGGATAACGTTCGAAACCGAGCGTCAGTTCGTTCTCGATCCGGTCGGTCTGCTCCTGAAAGAGCTCCATGCCGTAGTCCCAAGGCGCGCCGTCCATGGCCCAGTGTTCATGGTCAACCTCGTAGATGCCGAGAAGCACGCCTTTCTGATCCTGCCGCAGATAGGTGAAGCCTTCCAGATCGACGGTCATCGGCACTTCGACGTCCATCGCCTCAAGCTGAGGGATGGAGTCGGAGATCAGGTAGTGGTGCTTGAGCGGGGAGACCGGCAATTCGATGCCCGCCATGCGCCCCACCTGCTTGGCCCAGAGGCCGCCGGCATTCACCACATGTTCGCAGGTGACGACGCCCTTGTCGGTGATCACCCGCCAGCCTTCGAGGGTCTGTTCCAGCCCTTCGACCTTGGTGTGTTCGAAATAGGAGGCGCCGCGTTTTCTTGCGGCCTTGGCATAGGCGTGCACGGTGCCGGTGGTGTCGATGTACCCTTCGCGGTCGGCCCACATGCCCCCCAGAAGGCCGTCGGGCGACATGATTGGGTTGAGGTCCACGGCTTCGTCGACCGAGACGAGGCGGCAATCCTCGATCCCGATGGACTGAAAGACCCGGTAGGCCGATTGCAGCCAGTCCCACCGGTCGGGCGTGCCTGCCATGATGAGGCCGCCGGTCATGTGGAGGTTGATGTCCTGGCCCGATTCTTCCTGGATCGTGGGGAGCAGGTCGATTGTATAAGCCTGCAACGCGGCAATGTTGGGGTCGGCGTTCAGCGCGTGAATACCCCCCGCCGCGTGCCAGCTGGATCCCGCCGTGAGCACCGAGCGTTCCAGCAGGCAGACATCTGTCCAGCCAAGCTTTGCCAAGTGATAAAGCACCGAGGCGCCGACCACACCGCCGCCGATGACCACAACCCTGTAATGCGAGTTCATTTCGCTCTCCCTGATCGCACGCTGATCGGGACGCTAGCCGCGCTGGACACCTGTGTCTATAGCCTGAATGCGCCCTCGCGCGGCGCTTTTTGACAAGGCGGACAGAAGGGCGCTGCCCCTCTTGGCCTGCGGCCAATTCACCCCGGAGTATTTTTGAAACAGAGAAACCTGCAAGGAATGGCAAGGTTGCGGCGGGATCACTTCGCGCGCAGCGAGATGGCGACGCCGCCAAGGACGACAAGGCTGGCCACTGCGAATTGCCATGTCAGGGGTTCCGCAAGAAAGAGCATGCCACCCAGCATGGCGATGACCGGGACGGTCAATTGCGCGACGGCGGCAGTGCTGCTTTGCAGATGCGCGAGGACGCTGTACCAAAGCGCATAGCCGAGGCCCGAGGTGGCGGCGCCGGAGAACATGGCCAGCAGCAGACCGAGGGTGGTAATCTCTGGCAGGTCGCGCTGCAGCACTGCAACCATCGCCAACAGGGCGATTGGTGTCGCGAGGGCAAAGTTGGCAGCGGTCGCGGCAAGTGGATCCCCTGCCTTGCGCCCGGCCAGCGAGTAGACGCCCCAACCAACACCCGCCGCCAGCATCAGAGCGCCATGGAGCGGGCTGAGATCGAAGCTTTCGCGTGGCCACATGAGCCAGGTCAGCCCGCCAAAGGCAAGGCCCGCGCCAAGCCATCGCAAAGGCGGGATCT
>JBELMB010000098.1:0-18708 GCA_042088665.1 Sagittula sp. | reverse complement strand
TGTGCGCGACAAAGCCTTCACCCGCGACCTCTTCGGGGCCGATTGATGGCTTGGTACGGCGTTAGACCGCCGGTTTTAACGTCGATTGCGATTGGTGGTTTGCGCCCTGCCCGGCGTAAGGGCAAAAGCATGCAAGGTATACGGATCCCAAGATGAACTCAGAACCCACCCTTTCGGCCCGCGCAACCCAATCTGCAGCACGCCCGGTGCAGGTCCCGGACGATGTTCTGAGCCTCGGCGGTCTGGCGGTCACGCTCTGGCGCGGGAAGTGGATCCTGTTTCTGGCGGCCCTGCTGACCACGTTCCTCGGTGGCTACTACGCTTATGTCGTGGCGCAACCTCTGTTCCGCTCGACCGCCGTGGTGGTGCTGAACAGCCGGCAGGAACAGGTGGTGGACATCGAAAGCGTGGTCAGCGGACTGGGCTCTGATTCCACCGTCGTCAACACCGAGGTGCAGGTTCTCAAGAGCCGCAGCCTGCTGGGCAAGGTGGTCGATGACCTGGACCTCATCAGCGACCCGGAATTCAACCGTTACCTGCAGGAACCGGGCCTGATCGATCAGGCCAAGGCCCAGGTCAAGGGGTTCCTGAACCTTGGGAACACCTCGCAGCGGATCCTGACCGACGAAGAGCGCCGTGCGCGGGAACGCTCGGCTTCGATCAATGCGCTGCTGAATGGCCTGCAGGTGCGCAACATTGCGCAGAGTCTGGCATTCCACGTCACAGTGGAGTCGACTTCGGCCCGCAAGTCGGCGCTGATCGCGGACACATTGGTGCAGTTGTACATCCTCGACCAGGTGGAAGCGAAATATGCCGCCACCGAGCAGGCCACCACATGGTTGTCCGGCCGGGTGTCCGAACTGCAGGTGGCGCTTGAGGATGCCGAAGGCCGGGTGAAGGATTTCCGGTCGAACATTGATCTTGTGAGCGATGCCTCGCTCGAAGCCTCCGAAGTGCAGCTGAAAGCCACCCGGGACCGTCTGGACGATCTTGTGCGGCAACGCGAGGATCTTGTGGTCCAGCTGGCGGCGATGACTGCAGCGCAGACCCGCGAGGAAAAGGCCGAAGCCTCGGGGGAGACCCGCCTCATACAGCTTTTGCCGCGGGTCAACGAGCAGGCCATCGGGGATGCCTTTGACACGCAGTTCGACCGCGCGCGCACACGCGTCGAGCTGGAGCTGACCCGGGCGGATGCGCAGCGCGAGTCGCTGGAACTGGCGCGCGTGGAGCTGACCGAGGAAATCAGCCGTCAGAGCTCTGACCTGATCCAGCTTCAGCAGCTCACCCGCGAGGCCGAAGCCAGCCGCGCGCTTTATGAATTCTTCCTTGGCCGTCTCAAGGAAACCGCGACCCAGCAGGGCATTCACCAGGCCGACAGCCGCATCCTGTCCAATTCCGTGCCGGCGCTGGAACCCTCCGCACCGCGCAAATCGCTGATCCTTGCGATGAGCATGGTCTTTGGCCTGATGCTGGGCACCGGGCTCGTGCTGCTGCGCGAGGCGCGCAACAACGCCATTCGCTCGGCCTCCGAGCTGGAGAAGTTGACCGGCTATAGCGTGGCGGGCACCGTGCCCCGTTTCCCGAAGTCCAAGGCCAATGCGGCCTTGCAATACCTGCTGGACAAGCCGATGTCGGCCTCTGCCGAGGCGATCCGCAATTTGCGCACCTCGATCCTGCTGTCGAGCGTGGACAGGCCACCGCAAGTTATTGGTTTGACGTCCTGTTTCCCGGGCGAAGGGAAGACAACGCTGTCCGCGGCGATTGCCCAGAACATGCACAAGATGGGCAAATCCGTGCTGCTGATCGATGGCGACATCCGGCGCCACGCGATGAAGCGCTACATGACCGAAAAGCCCAAGTACGACATCGTCACGGCCCTGACCGAAGAGCTGGACTGGCGCGATGCCATCGTGCGCAACACCGTCATCGGGGCCGACCTGATGCCCAGTGCGAAGACCGCGGTGAACGCGGCGGACTTCCTGTCGTCGCAGAAGTTCCATGACTTCCTGCTGGAGGCGCGGGCCGAATACGACCAGATCATCATCGACACGCCGCCGGTCCTGATCGTGCCGGATGCGCGCGTGGTGGCGGGTCTGACCGACTGCATGTCGCTGATCGTGAGCTGGAACCGGACTGAAAAGAGGGCCGTTCTGGAGGCCCTGAACCTGTTCCAGACCGTGCAGCGCCCGATCGATAACCTGATCCTGAACCTTGCCAACCCCAAGGTGATGTCGCGGTATTCTTACCAGTACGGATACGGATCTTATGGCGGGTATGGGTCGCGCGGAGCGTCCTACTACACGGATTGATCTTGCCTGACATCCCGTTGCGCCGCCCGGGTTTGCCCCGGGTGGTGCGAACGGTCCGTTAACACATTTTTTGGCTCACCCGGAAATAGTCGCACCCGTTCAAATCTATGGCCTGATGCCATATAGGATACGGAGCGGAAAATGGGCCTACTCGATATCAATGACAGTACCAATCTCCCGGGATTTCAGGCGGCTCTCGCGGCTGCGGACAAGCTCGTGATCTACCGTGCGGGCAGTGAAAACCTGGCGCCGCTTTTCGAAGATCCGACCCTCAACATCCTGGTGCCGAACCCGGTCAAGCTGGATGGATCCGGGACACTGGATATCCTGTATCTGTACAACGACGAATACGATGTCGTGCTGAAGGATTTGAACGGCCGTATCACCTATGAGGCGCAGAATGTGCCGGTCCGTGCGCCCACCGCTCTCAGCGCGTCGTATCGCTTTCAGCACGCCACTGACCTGATCACCGACTCCTTGCTGAGCTATACCGCCGGGAAAGGTCTGCACAAGGTTGTGGTCGGCGACATCGTGAATGTCGACAATGGCAACTTTGGCTACGAAGTGCTGGCCTCCGGCGACAGTTCCGCCGATCTGACCACGCAGTCCGGTGTGGCGCTGAAGGTCTTCATCTCGGATCGCAACGAGATCAACGTGCGTGCCTTTGGCGCGCGTGGCGACGGGGTCACCGATGACGGACCCGCGTTCAACCGGGCGCTCACCGTGGTGCAGGCCGTCGGTGCGACGCTGATCGTGCCGCCGGGCCATTACCGCTATGGCGAGGAACTGAACATCACCGGCGCCCTGACTTTCCAGGGTGGCGGCCGCCGGGACACGATCTTTGAGCCGATGCCGGGGTATTCCGGGTGGTTCATGGGCATCACGGAAAGCAACTTCATCAACACCAACAATGATGGTCCGGTTGTGAATCTGGTCAACGACAATTCCGGTCTGAAGCTGGTGGGCTTTTCCGTGCGTTCCAGCCGCGATCTTGGCGTCGGGCCCCAGCATGGCATCCGCTGCATCGGCCGCAATGACCGCATGCATTGGGACGACATCTATATAGAATGTCTCGAAGGCACGCATTTCTACTTTGGCTACCCGCTCAATGAAGACACATCGCATCCGGCCTTCATTCGCGAATGCGATTTCTACAACATCGAAAGCCGGGCCGGTGGGGAAGTCGCGGGGCAACATGCCTCGGTGGTGTTTGACAGCTATGGTCCGGGTGACGCGTCGAACCTGTCCAATTTCTACAGCTTCCGCGTGGTCTATGCCTATTACATCGGGACCATCTTCATCAACAACGCCACCAACAACTCGATCCGGCGTCTGAACTTCTTCGGGTTCCTGATGCATGGGCCGGGCAGCACGGGCATTCCCTCGACGCATCCGCTTTGTACCATTTGCGGCAACGTTTCCTGGTGCAACTTCTACAGCTTGCAGATCAACAGCACGGTGGTGGGTCAGTCCGGCATGAAGATGGAGGCCCATAACGACGGGGCACCTTCTGGCATGCGCTTGCTGGCGGATGTCTCCTCGGGAGAGGGCGACAGCTTTGAGATCGACGCCGGAACGGAGATCTTCCTGTCCTGTACGGCCCTTGGATCCACTGGTACCGACCTGCGCGTGGGGGCCGCTGTCACCGGGCCGATCACCTTTGACACGATGGGCAAGACGCCCTCGATGATCGTGGCTCCGGAGGCCGCCTCCTTTGTCTCGGCGGTGAGCAGCCGGACCAAGGATCTGCCGATCCGCGCCGAATGTATTGCCATGGGCTTTCTGAACACCAGCCCGCAGATCGTACAGGGATCCGGTGCGCCAGAATCCAATTTTGTCGCTCCGGCGGGATCGATCTTTCTGAACCGTGGTCAGAACGGTTCGCGCGATGCCGATGCGGCCTTTCTAAAGCGTGGCGGCCTTGGTGCCACCGGCTGGGATCCGATCATGACCGTTGTGGGCGGCAGCACCGCGCAGCGGCCCGGTACGCCGACGGACTACCAGTATTTCTATGACACAACGGAAGACCGCCCGGTCTTTGCCAACAACCAGGGCAGCTGGGTCAGCACCGCGGTTGTCACGGATGTGCCGGCAACCGCAACCAGCGCAGGCCACAAGGGGGATATCGCTGCGGATGCCACACATGTCTACGTTTGCATTGCAGATGACAGCTGGGTGCGTGTCGATGCCGGGGCCTGGGCCTGACCATGGCTCTCCCTCGTTGAAAATGACCAAAGCCCGCGCGATTGCGCGGGCTTTGGTCTGTTTGGGGTGACGTTTCGACCCTTACATCATGATGTCGCCAGCCTGGATCAGCATGGCGTTCAGGTCTTCCAGAACCACGGTGAGATTGCCGTCGACGACGATATCCACGTTCATGCCGGACTGGGTCACGCTGAAGCCTGCGCCCGTGTTCAGCGCGGTAAAGTCCAGCGTATCCACGCCCACTTCGAAATCTCTCACCCGGTCGGTGCCGATGGTGTCGGTAAAGATGAAGGTGTCCGCGGCATCGCCGCCGGTCATCGAGTCGTCCCCTTCGCCGCCGTTGAGCGTGTCTTCTGCCCCCCCGCCGATCAGCGTGTCCTGGTCGTCACCGCCCAGCATCAGGTCGCCGTTGGCTTCGTATCCGGCGAGCGGCGCGCCCTGACCGGAAGTGATCAGGTCATCGCCCTCGCCACCCAGCAACGTGTCGCTGTCAGCGGTGCCGAAGTCATTGCCGCCGGTGATCGTGTCGTTGCCGGTGCCGCCCTCGATGCTGTCACGGCCATTGGAGCCGATGATGGAATCGTTGCCGTCGCCGCCATAGGCCGTGTCAAAGCCAAACACCACGCTGTCGATGTTGCCGGTGTAGATCACATCGTCATTGTCACCGCCCCGGATCAGGTCGTTGCCCTGGCCGCCGATGATCAGGTCGTTGCCGGTCTCGCCTTTCAGCCAGTCATTGCCAAGGCCGCCCTCGATGGTGTCGTTTTCGCTGCCACCGTCGATGGTGTCATCGTCTTCTCCACCAACGAGGGAGTCGTTGCCCTCGCCGCCGAGCAGGACATCAAAACCACCCTCGCCTTTCAGCCAGTCGTCCCCGAGGTTGCCGGAAAGCGTGTCATTTCCGGCTTCGCCGTCAACGGTGTCGTTGCCCTCCCCGGCAAAAACGCTGTCGTTGCCTTCATCGGCGATAAAGACGTCATTTCCGCCGAGAAGCAGAATGACATCGTCACCGGGCGTCCCCGCGAGGATATCGTCAAATTCAGTGGCTGGCATGGATCTGGATCACTTGTTTTGTAAGGGTGAAAGACTGTTGTATGTCAGATCGCCGCGCATCCCGTTTGGGCGCGCGATGGCGGATAGTCCGCTGCACAGGGTTTTCTGAGAAAAGGGAGAGAGGGCCAGTGGCCCGCTGGCGGACCTTTGAAACATGTCCGCACAGGCTCAGGCCTGACCGCACACTGGCTGCCTTACACACGTAGATCACGAATATGATCCCCCAAACCACAGGATCCGGACCTTCCCCCAAAGGTATATCCCGGACCCTCTCGAGCACATCGTTACTGTCCGAGAATAGGTAGCATTGTTGGTTAAAATTTGGCGAAGACTCTCTTTTGTTACCGCCCCTGGAAACAAAATTGTGGCAATTTCTTGCAGAATTATGGCTCGTTTATCAACAATCGCACAATTTCGCGGAGTTTGTTGAATTCGAATACAAGCATTGCGGGAATTATCCTTCCCGGAGTCGCGAATCTATTTCAACCCAAGAGGAAATGAAATCTCCCTTTACGTGTTTTTAACCTCTCTGTCCGGGGTCAGAGGGGCAGCCGCCGGGATCTTTGGCTGGGTGTCAGGGCTGTGGGGCCGCGCAGGGGATGTGCCGGCACATCTGCTGCGCCAGCAGCCGGTAGCCCCGGGCATTCAGATGCAACCCATCCGTTGTAAGTGACGCAATCCCCGGGCGTGATCCCCCCTGCATCTCGGGTGGCTCCGGCAAGAAGGTGCAATTGGCCTGCTTCTGGCAGGCCGTCCCTGTGGTTGTGTTCACGCGCTGGCGCAGGGCCTCCTGTTCAGGTGCCCAGCCCGGGCGGGCCACCGGCAGAACGGCGGCCCAGTAAAGCTGCTCAACCCCCTGCATCTGCTGCATCAGCGTCAGGGTGTCGGAAAGGAGATCCTCCCCCGCCCTGCCCCGGGCAATATCGTTCACACCGATCCGCACCACCCAGACCGGCGCGATGCCCAGATCCCCCACCGGCAGCCGGGCCTGCACGCCAGAGACCGTGTCGCCGCGAATGCCAAGGTTCAGCGCATGGGGAAAGCGCCCGGCGAGCAGCCAGTTTTCTGTCAGGGAGTCGCCGATAAAGACGCTGTGCAGCGTGCCGTGATGGCGGGCCTGTGCGATCAGGGCCGCATGGTCCGCACGCTTTTCCTGATAGCGGGGTCCGGCCTCGACCCAGGTGGTTTCAGAAACGAAGCGGTGAAACAGCTTGAGGTGATAGTCCCCGCGCAGGAACAGCAGCACAAAGCCCAAGCTCATGACCGCCCCGAACAGGGCAAGCCCCATCAGCCAGACCCGATATGCGGTGCGTGTCATGTCGGATCCTCGCCGCCCCTGTTGCGCGCGCGGCCCGGTTACAGGCGGCTGTCGATGTACCCCATGAGGTTCTTGCGGAACTGTTCGTCGCTGAAAGACAGCGCATTGTCGCGGCACGACTGGGCAGAGATCGTCTCTCCGTCGGCAACGAACTGGTCGATCGCTTCCAGCAGGCTTTCGACGGTCTGTTCCTTGAACCAGACGCCTGTGGGCTTGTCGCGGCCCAGCGGACGGACGGTTTCCGCGGTGCCGCCATGGCCAAGGGCGATGACGGGCGTGCCGCAGGCCTGTGCCTCCAGCGGCATGATGCCGAAATCTTCTTGCGCGGCAAAGACGAAGGCCCGTGCCAATTGCATCTCTTTCTTGAGCGCCTCGAACGGCAGGCGGCCGAGGATCTCGACATTGGGCCCGGCGGCGGCGCGGACCAGCCCCATGTCGGGGCCATCGCCCACAACCCGCAGCTTGAGCTTGGGGCGGCGCGAAAACGCTTCCATGATCATGGGCATGCGTTTGTAGGGCACCATGCGCGAGGCGGTCAGGAAGTGCTCCTGCCGGGGCGCATCCGAAAAGGTAAAGCCGCCGGTGTCCACAGGCGGATAGATCACATCGGCGTCGCGGCGATAGACCTTCCAGATGCGTTTGCGGATGAACTCGGAATTGGCAATGATATGATCGACCGAAGGCACGGTGCGCATGTCCCAGATCCGAAAGCGGTGCATCATCCGATGCGCCAGCCGCTTTTTTATCGCGGCCCCTGCCCCGCCAATGCTGTCGATATATTCATGGGTCAGGTCCCAGGCATAGCGCGCGGGGCTGTGCACATAGGAAAAATGCTTTTGCGCGGGTGAGGTGATCACACCTTTTGACAGCGCCGCCGATGACGACAGCACGAATTCGTGCCGCGTGACGTTGAATTCCTCGATGGCGCGGGTGCAGTGCAGCAGCAGGTAGCGGTAGTAGGATTTCACGCCCGGCAGCTTGTTCAGCCGACTGACATGGATCGGACAGCCATTGCTGAGCAGGGCCCGCTCCTCGGGGTTGAGAAAGTCGAAAAGCGTGTAGATCGAGGCTTTGGGAAAGCATCGCGACATCTGAAGAACGACTTTTTCACCGCCACCGAGTTCCGGGAACCAATCGTGGACGATGGCGACGTCCTTGTCTGCCAGCCGGGTGGTCGGGGTCTCGTCAGTTTCGCTTCCGGTCTGCATGTTCACCTCCGCACCAGGACAGGGGCCCACCCTCGGTCTGCAAATTCCGCTGCCTGATAGTGGAGCGGGCAAAACCGGTCAAGCGTGGATAGGGTCGCATGGGACCGCTGCTCTGGCTGTGTTGAAAAATCGGGTTGAGTAACTTTTAAAGCGCTATTTCAATTCGTTATCCGTCCTGCCGGATCGTGGCGGTCGGGGCTGCGGGTCTTGCGATGCGGCGCTGTGTGCCGGCTTGCGGGGGGTGGGGCAGAACGGACAAGGAGGGCTTTCACGATCTGCGAAAGGCCCTGTTGTCGCGCGTCCCCCGTCGTGGATGTCGTTGCGGATGGCGGTCTGGCGCGGGACCTGCCGGAGATCCGGCAAGGACTGTGCGCGCCCGGCATGTGGCGGGATTCGGCGGCGCGCGCCCTGCCCTTCTGGCGGGTAGGGGAATGGCCCGAAAGCAGGTCGGCACCTTTGCCGGTCGCGGTGGTGATCATGGGGACACCGCCCGCGACAGACAGGGCCAGAGGCCCCGGGAAGACGGCAAAAGCGATATCAAACAAACGCTTGTCACTGGGACTGTCGAACCTGTTTTGAACAACGGATGTATATGCGCCAATTCCTGAACGCTCGGCGGTCGCGATACTGTTTCGCACGAGTCTTTCCCAATTGAAGCCGGGGCAAGGCGGCTTGTATTCTTACAGCGATCTATATTCTCTAAATGCCGTCAGGACGACGACGATCTGAATGAGGTCTTGGCAAAGAACCTAATTGGCGCGAGCCCGCTGATCTCGTTACTCATCCACAGCGTTTTCTAGGCGGGATCATGCTGCAACTGCGAGATGATTTTTGCTCGTGCAGGCAGAAACCCCTGTTGTGATGCGCGCTTGCCCCAGGTTTGCACATTTTTCAGCCTTTGCCTTCGTAGCGATCCATCAGGATCTCCAGCATGTCGTAGTAGGCCCGGCGGTCGGCCTTGCACATGACCCGGAAGCGGTCGAGCACATGACGCGGTCCCTTGAGATTGAGCTGCCCGTCGGTGGAGGCTTCGCGGGAGGGAAACTGCGAGACGGCGTCGATGGCGCGGCGGGTGTCTGCCGCGCGGGGAAAGGCACTGGCGGGCGGGCGCCCTGCCCCGCTGTCCGGGGTTTTGACCGGGTCCGGGGTCGGTTCCGGTCCGGAGACCAGATCCTGATCCGATCCGCGCGCCCCCTCTGGAGCAGATGCGGTGGCCGGTGCCTCTGGCGCGGTGGTCTCACGCGCCGGTTGCGGGGCGGTTTCGCGCGGGGCAAAATCGTCGAGGTCGTCAAACCCCGGCATCTGAAGCGCTTCGCGGTTGGACATCAGGCGACCCTTGCTTTCTCGGCGTCGCGGATGCGGCGCAGACGCAGGATGACCTCGGTGCGGAAGGCTTCGACGTTTTCCTGCGCCTTTTCGAGACCGTTGACCTGCTTGGGGGACATGCCCGCCACCGTGCCCCCCATGGAGAACATCGCGGCAAAGGCGTCGCGTTCATGGATCTCTGTCTCGAAACAGTCGATATGGGCGTTGTCGCGGAACTGCGCCGCGATGTGGCGCGCGGTGCGCGATTTCACCGCCGCGCGGCTTTGCGTGAAGAGCACCGCGTAGGGAATGCGGCGGCGGGTGGCCTTCATGTCGCGGTGGATCTCCTGGATCACGTCGAGCGCGGCCAGCGCATCCTGCTGCTGTTCCTTCATCGGGATGACCACGAGGTCGGACTGGCTGATGGCATAGGACATCAGGCGCGATGCCGTGCCTTCTAGATCGATGATGACAAAGGGATCGGTGGCGGCGGCCGCTTCGATCTCGTCGAGGATGGTTTTTTCCGAACTGTTGGTCACCACGGTCAGGCTGTCGGGCCGTCCGGGCTTTTCTGCCCATGTGGTGATCGGATGCCGCGGGTCGGCATCGATGAGGGTGGTGGGCCTGTGGGCGGCCAGGGCCTGCGCCAGCAGCAGGGCGCTGGTCGTCTTCCCGCTCCCACCTTTGGAGTTGGCGAATGCAATCACCGGCATGGGGGCACTCCTGTCTGTTTTAGATGTCTGCTCGTTTGCCTGATCCTCTGACGGGACCATTCAACAAGTCTAACATAGGTTAGCCTACCCTACCAAGGGGAACCTTGTGGTACCCGGGAGGGAGGGAGGGGCGCCCTGGTAGGGTACCCTACCTTCATCTACCTCAAGGTATCCTGTGGTACCCTGGGGTAGGCAGGTATTCCTGTTACCTGCGTTGAACTTGTTGGTGTAGCCCAAGGGCGCGCGCAACGGAGGCCCCATCCCCAGGCTACCCTGATCTAGGCTAGGGTAGCCTACCGTGGGGTAGCCTATGGTACCATTGACGCGCTGGCCCAATCTTATTGGCCCGATCTCACTGGCCCGATCTCACTGGCCCGATCTCACTGGCCCGTCTCACTGGTCCGTCTCACTTGCCAGTCTCAGACCTGATAATAGCTGCGGTACCAGTCGACGAACGCGGCGACGCCGTGGCGCATATCCGTCTGCGGCCGGTAGCCGGTGAGGCGTTCCAGCAGTTCCGCATTCGCCCAGGTCGCCGGCACGTCGCCGGGTTGCATCGGCATCAGGTTGCGTGTCGTCTTCTGCCCCAATGCCACCTCGATGGCGTCGATGAAATCGAGCAGCCGCTCGGATTTGGAATTGCCGATGTTCACCACGCGGTAGGGCGCCACCGGCGACAGGCTGTCGCCGTCCGGCACCGTGCCATCCGCAGGTCGTTCCGGAATGGCATCCGTCATCAGCAGTTGGATGCCCCGCACCAGATCCGTCACATAGGTGAAATCGCGGTACATGTCGCCGTGGTTGTAGACGTCGATCGGCTGCCCCTCCAGCGTCGCCTTGACGAATTTGAACAGCGCCATGTCGGGCCGTCCCCAGGGTCCGTACACCGTGAAGAAACGGAACATGGTCACCGGCAGATCGTAAAGATGGGCGTAGGAATGGCCCATGGCCTCCGTGGCCTTCTTGGTCGCCGCATAGATCGTCATGGGCGTGTCGGCCTTGTCGGTCTCGGCAAAGGGCATCTGCGTGTTCGCGCCATAGACCGAGGAGGTCGAGGCCATCATCAGGTGCCGCACCTCGTGGCGGCGCGCGGCCTCCATGACGTTGAACGTGCCGGTGACGTTGGTCTCTACATAGGCGCGGGGCTGTTCGAGGCTGTAGCGCACACCGGCCTGTCCGGCGAGATGCACGATATACTCCGGCGCACAGGCGTCGATGGCCGCATCCAGCGCGTCGCAGTCTTCGAGTAGGGCTTCGGTGGTGGCAAAGCCCGGGCTCTGCGAGAGCATGGCGTGGCGGCGGCGTTTGAGCCCGACATCGTAGTAATCCGTCATGCCGTCGTAACCATGTACGACAAAGCCTTCGTCCAGCAGCAGCCGGGCGAGATGGTAACCGATGAAGCCGGCGGTGCCGGTGAGAAAGACACGGGGGGGTGCGCTGGACATGGGACGGGCCTCCTGCGGTGTCCTTGGCCCGCATTCGGGCGGGGTGCAAGGGCAGGGGGCTGCTTCCCCCTGTGGCACCTTTGCCCGCGCAGGTCTTGCGGCGCGGTTTACGGCGTGCCGCGTTGCTGCACCCATTTGCGGCAAAAGCCGAGAAAGGCCATTTCCGGATTGCGCGGCACCTCGGAGGCCCAGTCGCGCCATTCCTGTTCGATCAGACGCACGTCCCAGCCCGGCGCGGCGGCGCGCGCCATGTCGTAGACATCCGGGTCAAGCGGCGGAATCGCCACGACCGTCCCGGCCTCGGGGCCCACGGTGCCGCGCCCGGTGGCGACCAGTTGGTCGCGGGTCTCGTCGATGCGGATGCGGTAGTCGGGCATGTGGTTGTACTCGCAATCCTCCTTGGCGATCGCGGCGACCAGCCGCCGGAATTCCCGCAGCGTCGAGCCGGAGCCGCATTTCTTTTGCAGCACCGCCATGGAACAGCGCCATTCCCGCTGCCGTCCGCAATGCTTGCGGGCCAGTTCGTAGATCCGCCGTTCCAGCGGTTTGCGCAGCCGGAAGTATTCCCGGCTCAGGGTCAGCACCTCATGCGCGCGGATCGCGTTGAAGACCCAGTCGGACAGTTTGACTTCGACCTCCTGCATGCGGCCGTCGCGGGTTTCGCGCACGATGCGCGCGCGTTCGATCAGGCCGAAGGTCTCAAAGATTTCCTGCCCGCCGGTGGTGATATTGGTCGAGATCCGCGTCCCCGCCAGCCGTTCCATCGCGGCCTTGAGCAGCGAATAGCCGCGCCCGGTGGTCATGCGGTTGGTGGCCTTCAGCAGGTCCGCGGCCTGAAAGCGGATCACCTGCTGGGGCTCGCGGCCCTCGTTCATGCCCTTGATCAGCGAGGAGATGCAGTAGATCAGCACGTCGCGGTCGTGCACCGTGGCCAGCCCGTCGATGGAGGGCTTGATCTCGATCGTGACACCCTTGTGCTCGTAGCGGCGGGGGCGGGTGTCGGGCTTTGTCGAGAGCGAGAAGATCGGGTGCTCCATGGAGCCCATGTCGCCTTTGGGGGCTGCATCGAGGATGTCGCAGACGAAGAAGTCGCCCTGCGGGTGCCGGTCGGGCAGAAGCGGATAATTCGTGGTCATCGGGGCCTCTGGTTGCTTGCCCTACCGCTTTGCTGCTTGAGGGCTGGTTGCTTGCCCTGCCGCTTTGCGGCCTGGGGCGGGTTGTGTGCCCTGTCGCTGCGCGGCTTCAGGGCGGGTTTGTGGCCCGCTTCGGGGCGGGTGGTGGACCGGGCGGATCCCGGGACCTGACTTGTCCGGGCGGCTTCGCGGCAGCGCCGGTGGGCCGTGACGGGGCCCGAACAGGTGTTTGGCCAATGCTTTAACCCGGGTTTCAGCCAGTGATCAGGGCGGGCGCCCTGCGCAAAAGGCCCCCGTGGAACAACGACACTTCACACACGGTGCAGCGTACAACGACACTTCACACACGCCAAGGCGAAAACGACACTTCGCACACGGGGCTACGACACTTCACACACGCTTGCAGGTCAAAAGGACTCTGGTTTCAAATGGTTGGAGGCCTGTTCTCAAGGGTTTTCCACAGCCGATTCGGGAATCACCACTTTGCACACGGGGAATCACCACTTTGCACACGCAGAATCACCACTTTACACACGGGGGGTCCGGGCAAGTCTTTGTTTGCGAAGGGGAAAAACGGCCTCTGAGAGGGCGTAACACTTGATTTAACACATATCTAACACGGGGAAGGCCCCAGAAAGCCCCCGGAAAGCCCCAAATGCCCTGCACGAAAGGCATGATGATCCACGCACCGCCTGTGCCATGACAAAAAGCCCTTTGGGCAGGTCTCACAGGTTTGATAGGGCAGGGCGCAACAACACAGATGAGGCGAGACCAGTGCAGATTGAGGAAACGGCCCTGCCGGGCGTGTTGATCCTGACCCCGAAACGCTTTGGCGATACGCGGGGATTTTTCAGTGAGAGTTGGAACCGGGCCCGGATGGCGGAGGCTGGTCTCGACATCGATTTCGTGCAGGACAACCACTCCCTGTCGATGACCCCCGGCACATTGCGCGGGTTGCATTACCAGCGTCCCCCCCATGCACAGGCAAAACTGGTGCGCTGCGGTCGTGGCGCGCTTTATGATGTGGCGGTGGACATCCGGAAGGGCTCCTCCACCTACGGGCAATGGATCGGTGTCGATCTGAGCTTTGAGAACGGTCGGCAATTGATGATCCCAGCAGGTTTCCTGCATGGCTTCGTCACACGCGTGCCGGACACGGAGATCATTTATAAGTGCAGCGACTACTACGCCCCCGACTGTGACGGGGCCGTGGCCTGGGATGACCCGGAGATCGGCGTGGACTGGGGTCTGTCAGACGCGCCGCTGCTTTCGGACAAGGACGCCGCAGCCCCGCGCCTGTCAGAGATCGACAATCCTTTCACCTGGGAAACGCCATGAAACTGCTGGTGACCGGCGGGGCCGGGTTCATCGGCTCGGCGGTGGTCCGCCGTGCCATCGCACAGGGCCACGAGGTGGTGAACCTTGATGCGCTGACCTATGCCGCCTGCCTCGACAACGTGGCCTCGGTTGCCGATCACCCGGGCTACGCCTTTGAGCAGGCCGACATCCGTGACCGTGGCGCATTGGACCGGATCCTGGCCGCGCACCAGCCGGAGGCGGTGATGCATCTGGCGGCTGAAAGCCATGTGGACCGGTCCATCGACGGGCCGGGTGATTTCATCGAGACCAATATCACCGGCACCTACAACATGCTCGAAGCGGCGCGCAGCTTCTGGGTGGGGCAGGGGAGGCCGGAGGCGTTTCGCTTTCACCACATCTCCACCGATGAGGTCTTTGGCTCGTTGCCTGCCGATCCCGCCGTGCAATTCACCGAAGACACGCCCTATGATCCGCGCTCGCCCTATTCCGCCTCGAAGGCGGCCAGCGACCACCTGGTGCGCGCCTGGCACGAGACCTACGGTCTGCCGGTGGTGCTGAGCAATTGTTCCAACAACTACGGACCCTATCACTTTCCCGAAAAGCTGATCCCCGTGGTGATCCTGAACGCGCTCGCGGGCAAGCCCTTGCCGATCTACGGCGACGGGTCGAATGTGCGGGACTGGTTGTACGTGGAAGACCACGCCGAGGCGCTGCTGCATGTGGTGCAGAAGGGCGCGCTGGGGCGCAGTTACAACATCGGCGGCGAGAACGAGCGGTCGAACCTGGAGCTGGTGCGCACCATCTGCGGGATCCTCGACCGGATGCAGCCCCGCGCCGAAGGGCCTTATGCGGATCTGATCACCTTCGTGACCGACCGCCCGGGCCATGACGCACGCTATGCCATCGATCCGTCGCGGATCCGCGAGGAGCTGGGCTGGCGCCCCTCGGTCACCGTCGAGGAAGGGCTGGCAAAGACCGTGGCCTGGTATCTGGACAACCGCGCCTGGTGGCAGGCGCTGATGGACCGTGGCGGCGTCGGGGAACGGCTGGGGCTCAAGGAAGGGTCCTGAACGGGGCGCACCGTTCAGGGGGCGGGACGTTTTTGGGCTGGCCCGGGGTCCGATCTTGGTCTGATCTTGACCTGAGGCAGGTCAGATAGGGGCCCGCTTCAAGACAGTGGGCGTTACTCTACCAATCCCTTGAGGTACTTTCCGTACTGGGTCTTGCGGAACAGCTCTGCCCGGGCCAGCAGCGCGTCTTCATCGATCCAGCCGTTTTCCCATGCGATCTCCTCGGGGCAGCCGACCTGCTGGCTCTGCCGTTCCGACAGGGTCCGCACGAAGTTGCCCGCATCCAGCATCGAGGCATGGGTGCCTGTATCGAGCCAGGCATAGCCGCGGCCCAGCTGGCACACCTGCAACAACCCGTCGTTGAGATAGCTTTCCAGCAGGCTGGTGATCTCCAACTCGCCACGGGCGGAGGGCGTGACCTGCCGCGCCCGGTCCGGCGCCGAGCCGTCGAGAAAGTAAAGCCCGGTGACCGCATAGGGGGAGGGGGCCTTTTGCGGTTTCTCGATGATCTGCCGCACGGTGCCGTCGGGGCCGAAATCCACCACGCCGTAGCGTTCGGGATCGGCCACCCGGTAGCCAAAGACCGTGCCGCCGGTGTCCTGATCGCGTGCGGCGCGCAGTTGCTCCGGCAGCCCGTGCCCGAAAAAGATGTTGTCGCCCAGGACCATGGCGCTGGGGGCGCCGTCAAGGAAGTCCTCGGCCAGCAGGTAGGCCTGTGCCAGCCCGTCGGGGGAGGGCTGCTGGATATAGGTCAGCGAGACGCCCCATTGGCTGCCGTCGCCGAGGGTGCGGCGGAACTGATCCTGGTCCTGCGGCGTGGTGATGATGCAGATATCGCGGATCCCGGTCAGCATCAGCACCGAGAGCGGGAAGTAGATCATCGGCTTGTCGTAGACCGGCAGAAGCTGTTTCGACACGCCCATGGTGATCGGGTAAAGCCGCGTGCCGGAGCCTCCGGCCAGGATGATGCCTTTGCGTGCGTTGCCTGTCATGCGGTCATGTCCTTTAACACCCTGGCCAGACCCTCTGGCCATGCGGGTTGGCTAATACCGAAATCCGCCGCCAGTTTGGCGCAATTCAGACGGGAATTGAGCGGGCGCTGCGCCGGGGTCGGATAGTCGGAGGTGGGGATGTCCTCGACCGTCACGGACAGCCCCGCCTGGGCAAAGATCTCGCGGGCGAAACCGGCCCAGCTGGTCTCTGGCGCGCCGGCGTAGTGATAGAGCCCGCCCAAGGTGCTGGCCTCGGCATGGGCCTGCGTATCGGCCTGCATCGCGGCGCCCATCTGCAGCAGCGTGGCGGCAATGTCTGCGGCGGGGGTGGGACCGCCGATCTGGTCTGCGACGATGGTCAGGTGATCGCGGGTCGCACCAAGCCGCAGCATGGTCTTTACGAAGTTGGCGCCAAAGGCGGAGAACACCCATGAGGTGCGCAGGATCGCATGTGGCCCGCCCGCGGCGTGCACGGCGGCCTCGCCCGCCAGCTTGCCCCGGCCATAGGCGTTCAGGGGGGCGGTGGCCTCTGTCTCGGCGCGGGGGTGCGTGCCGCTGCCGTCAAAGACGTAATCGGTGGAGACATGCAGGAAGGGGATGCCGCGTGCCGCGCAGGCCCGGGCCATTTCGCCGGGGGCGGTGGTGTTCAGCCGGGTGGCGGCCGTGGTCTCTTCCTCGGCCTTGTCGACGGCGGTCCAGGCGGCGGCATTGATGACCAGCGTGGGGCGGTGTGCAGCGATGGCGGCCTCGGCGGCGCCTTGCGTCATCAGGTCTGCCTGCGCACGCCCAAGGGCGGTGACCTCTGCCTGCCGCGCCAGTTCCCGGGCCACTTGCCCGTTTTGTCCAAAGACCAGAATCATGTTGCCCTCGCTCTCAAATCGCCCGTTTTGACCCCCGTTTCTGCCCCTGTTTGCCGGGGATCGGATCCGTTTCCGGGGCCGGGTATGGGCCCGGAATACACAGCCGGAATACACGGCCAGAATACACGCCACGGACGTGAGACCTGAGTGCGGGGGATGTCGCGGAGCTGTCAAGGCAAAAGCCCGACCGGGGCGGGTCCGGATCTATCCGGTGCCTGCGCGAAAGTGGCGGTCAGAGGGGCCAGACCCGTCGGGGAAGCCGTGGGGGATCTGGTGGTTTCCATGGACTGGCGCCGGGGCAGGGGCCAGTCTGGCCCGTGTCTGGCCCGTGTCTGGCCCGTGTCTGGCCAGTGTTTGGGTGCTCTGGTTGCACTCATCTGGCCGCACCCATAGGAATTGTTATGTTAAGTGGTGCGCTGCCAGTGTGGTGTGTGGGGCTGAACACGCGAGGGTTTCTGCCGGTGAGCAATGCCTCATGAAGATTGTCCGGGCGCATCCGGAGGTGCGACCCAGGGCGGTGCGCAGGATGATTCCGGTCTTTCCATGGGGCAATGGGCCGAAACTCTGGTTTTGAGGCCATCAAGGGCACAATTTGCAGGTGAATTGAGCAGTACGCGCGGCAGATCGCCTCTGCCGGGAAGGCTTGGGTTGCTTAACCATTATTTCGGCTTGCCTCTTACATGGGCATGGCTATGCAGACTGCGGACAGAACGACCCTTAGGAATTTTCATGCCACAGATTCAGATCACCCCGGTCATTCTTTGCGGTGGGTCGGGCACACGCCTCTGGCCGCTCTCACGCAAAAGCTACCCCAAGCAATTCGTCAATCTTATCGGGGAACAGACGCTGTTTCAGGCCTCGGCCATGCGTCTCGCCGGTGAAACGGAGATGCTGAAGTTTGCCGCGCCGCTCATTCTGACCAATTCCGATTTCCGTTTTATCGTCACCGAGCAGCTGCAGGCGATCGGCATCGACCCCGGCGCCATCCTGATCGAGCCCGAAGGGCGCAACACCGCGCCCGCGATCCTCGCCGCGGCGCTGCATGCGCAGGCCTCCGACCCTGAGGCGGTGCTGCTGGTGGCCCCCTCGGATCACGTGGTGCCCGATACGGCGGCCTTCCATGATGCCATCGAGCGTGGGCTTGACCCGGTCTCTGCCGGTGATCTCGTGACGTTCGGCATCATGCCGGACCGCCCCGAGACCGGCTATGGTTATCTTGAGCTTTCGGCCCAGAGCGAGAGCGATCCGGTCAAGCTGACCCGCTTTGTCGAAAAGCCCGACGAGGCCCGCGCGGCAGAGATGCTGGCGGCCGGGACCTTCCTGTGGAATGCGGGCATCTTCCTGTTCAAGGCGGCAGATATCGTCGCGGCATTCGAGGCATATGCAGCCAGCCTGTTGGTGCCGGTCAAGGCGGCTCTGGACGCGGCGCAGACCGATCTGGGCTTCTTGCGTCTGGCGGCGGGGCCATGGGGCAACGCAGAGGATATCTCCATCGACTATGCGGTGATGGAGAAGGCCGACAACCTGTCCGTCGTGCCCTTTTCGTCCGGCTGGTCCGATCTGGGCGGCTGGGACGCCGTCTGGCGCGAGGCCGGGCCTGACGAAAACGGCGTGGTGACCTCTGACGGGGCCACGGCGATCGATTGCCAGAACACGCTTTTGCGCGCCGAAAGCGAGCGCATGGAAGTGGTGGGTATCGGGCTGGACAACGTGATGGCCGTGGCCATGAACGACGCGGTGCTGGTCGCCGACATGTCCCGCGCGCAGGACGTCAAGA
>JBELMB010000309.1:0-3281 GCA_042088665.1 Sagittula sp. | reverse complement strand
GATGATCGCAAAAGCAATCAGGGAGCCAAGCTGCAGCCCCGTCACCGTGATGACCGGGACCATGGTGTTCTTCAGCGCATGGCGGAAGGTCACGGCCCGTTCGCTCAACCCACGGGCGCGGGCAAAGCGGATGTAGTCGGCGCGCATCACCTCCAGCATCTCGGAGCGCACCAGCCGCATGATGAGGGTCATCTGGTACAGCCCCAGCGTGATAGAGGGCAGGATCAGCGCGCTCAGCCCGTCGAGTGTCAGAAAGCCGGTGCTCCAGCCGCCGATCATCACGGTCTCTCCGCGGCCAAAGCTGGGCAGCCAGTCCAGTTGCACGGAAAACAGATAGATCAGCAGGATCCCGATCAGAAATGTCGGCAACGACACGCCCACAAGGCTCAGCGTCATGATGGCATTGGCGGCAAAGCCGGTCCGGCGGATCGCGGTGAACACCCCCAGCACGATCCCCAGCCCCAGCGCAAACAGGCCCGAAGTCAGCGCCAGTTCCAGTGTGGCAGGCGCGCGTTCGGCGAGGATGGTCGCGACGGGCCGGCCCTGTTCGTAGGACACGCCAAGGTTGCCCTGCAGGGCCGAGAGGATGAATTTCACGTATTGCACGACAAACGGCTGATCCAGCCCGAGGCGGGCGCGCAGGCGGGCGACGTCTTCGTCGGTGCGTTCCTGCCCCAGCATGTTGTCGATCGGGTCGCCGATGAAATTGAACATCGCAAAGGCGACAAGCCCCACCAGCAGCAGGACCAGAAGCGCCTGAAAGACGCGGCGGATGATGTAGGAGGTCATGGCGCTCTCCTGTGACCCGCCCCCCGCAACTGACGTTCAGGGGGGGCGGGCAGGGGACAGGGGGAGGTCTTAGTTCACGGTCACCCAGCGCAGGATGAAGAAGTTGTCCGGACGCTGCACCAGATCGATGTTTTCGCCCGCGCCCCAGACCAGCGGCTGGACATACAGCGGCACATAGGCGTGCTCGGACTGATAGATCGAGGTGATCTCGTCGACCATCATCTGGCGTTTGCCGTCATCGATTTCCGACTGGATCATCGGCAAAAGCTCATCGACGCGCGCGTTCGAGAACCCGCCAAAGTTCCACGACCCCAGCTTCTTTTCAGAATTCGGCGTGGTCACGAGAAAGCGCACCGGGTGCTCGTGGTCAAAGGTGCCCGGCGACCAGCCCAGCAGGTACATGTCGTAGTTGTCGGCGCGCAGTTCCGGCCAGTAGTTCTGCACCGGCATGGCGTCGAGTTCGGCCTTGATGCCGACCTGCGCCAGCATGCCCGTGACCGCCTGACAGACGGCTTCGTCGTTGAGGTAGCGGTTGTTGGGGCACTTCAGTCCAAAGGAGAAGCCATCCGCATAGCCCGCCTCGTTCAGCAGTACCTTGGCCTTTTCGGGGTCATAGGCCGGGCGCGCGCCGTTGGCTTCCGAGTAGCCGCGCATCGCCGGGCTGACCAGCTGGCTGGCCGGGGCTGCAGAGCCGCGCATGATGGTCGCAAGGATGGCGTCCACGTTGATCGCGCTGGCCACGGCTTCGCGGACCTTGGGGTCGGTAAAGGGGTTCGCCTCACCGGCCATCTCGGTGTACTTGAGCGTCTGGTTCTCGTGGCCAAAGCCCAGCATGATCACGCGCGCCTCGATGCCCCGGATCACCTTGGTGCCGTCACGGTCATCGACGCGGTCTGCGTCCTGCAGCGGCACCGGATTGATCATGTCCACATCGCCGGACAACAGCGCCGCGACCGCCGTGGCCGGGTTGTCGATCGGTGTGAACGTGGCCTCGGTGATGTTGTGCTCTGCCTCGTCCCACCAGCCCTCGAAGGGAACCAGCGTGGTGGTCAGACCGGGCTGGCGCTCCTTCAGCATGAAGGCGCCGGTGCCATTGGCATTCAGCGTGGCATAGTTGCCGCTTTCCTTGTCGGGCAGCGTGGCGCTGTTGGCCTCGGCCCAGCCGCTGTCCATGATCATCCAGTTGGCGATGCTGTCCGGAAAGAGCGGGTTGGGGTTGGAGGTCATGAAATCGATCGTGAATTCATCGACCATCTTGACCTCGGACACCGGCGCGAACCAGCTGCGCGTGTCAGAGGCCTCGTCCGAGGCGCGCTGGTAGCTGAACAGCACGTCGTCTGCCGTGAAGGCGCTGCCGTCGTGAAAGGTCACGCCCTCGCGCAGCATGAAACGCCAGCCTTCGCCTTCGCCGATGGGCTCCCATGCGGTGGCGAGCGCGGGCTCGACGCTCATGTCCTTGCCGCGGCGGACAAGGCCTTCGTAGACGTTGTTCAGAAAGCCGAGGACCGGCGCGGAGTTCACCGCATGAGGGTCCATCGATTGCGGGTCGGTGGTGCCCGCCCAGGTGAATGTCTCGGCGCTGGCGGCCGTGGCGCAGGCCAGCGCGAGCGCTGACAAGGCAGCGTGTCGATACATGGTGTTCTCCCAGTTGGATGGTCCGAGGTCATACACAACGTGCCTGGGACCTGTGACATTATGTACCTAAAGCCGTGAAACGAAAGGGGGGACACGCGTGATCAAGGAAAAGTCATTTGGCCGGCACGCGGCGCTGCCGTCGATCCGGGCAGTTGGATGGGTGAAAACGCCCTGTTTGCGCCAGTGCGGGGCCTGCCTTTGGCGGTCTTTGCCTGCCGCGCTCATGTCGGGCGCAGGCATTGGGGCATGCGTCAGGCCCGCACGGTGGCGCATGTGTCAGGCCCGCGCATCGGTGCTTGTGTCAGGCCAGTGGATCAGACAGATTGTGACCGTCACCCACACAGGCGGGCCTCTTGGGAAAGTCAGACCGAAAAACCACCACGGTAACGATGCGCGACGTCGCGCGGGTTGCGGGCGTTTCGCGCATGACGGTGAGCCGCGCGCTCAAGAAGGACAGCCCGGTTTCCGAAGAGACCCGCGCGCGCATCCTGAAGGTTGTTCAGGATCTGGGCTATGTGCCCGACCAGATGGCAGGCAGCCTGTCGAGCAAGCGGTCAGGCTTTGTCGCGGTGCTGTTGCCCTCATTGAACAACTTGCACTTTGCCGAAACCGTGCAGGCCCTGACCGAGGAGCTTGAAACCTTCGGCCAGCAGATCCTTCTGGGGCACACGGATTATTCCGCCGAGCGTGAAGAGCTGCTGGTCGAGGCGATGCTGCGCCGCAGGCCGGAGGCCATCGTGCTGAGTTATGACGGGCATTCCGACCGAACCGTCCAGTTGTTGACCGATGCGCAGGTGCCCGTGGTGGAGCTCTGGGAGCGACCCGGCGAACCGATTGGCCACACCATCGGCTTTTCC